>JAFVRA010000028.1 GCA_017504545.1 Clostridia bacterium
ATAAAATTTTGTTCTTTCAGCCTTTGCGCCGCGGATCTCAATGATATAATCAAGCTCGAGGCTGCCGTTTATCGAGAGGCGGTTGACTACCTTAATGGTCTTAACGCATATCTCAAAGGGCATAATGGGGGTGTTGTAGATGCAGTGATGTCGCTTACCCTCCTCAAAAACGAGAGTTGCCGACACCGCGCCCTCGCGTATCATGCTGACCACGTCGGGATTTTCCTGCATATAAGTAACTGCAGTAACCGAGCCCTGCATGCCGTTTTCCTCGCTCTCGTCGTAGGAGAAGGTAACTCTGCCGCCGTCGTGCGTGCATCTTCCAAAGGTATTTATCTCAAGGACGTCTGTCTCATCCTCGCCCTCTGCGAGCGCGTCGGCTATTGCTTCCTCAAGCTCGTCCTCGTCCTCGGGCAGATCAGAGAAGAGCGACTCCTCAACCTCAAAAAGCTCCGAGCGTATTTTGATTCTTACTTCTTCTTCAAACATTTCTTGTCTCCCAAATTGTCGTTCAGTATATTGTACCACCGTGCGCGCCTTTTGTCAAGCGAAAAGCGGGATTTAGGGCAGGGAAAAAAGAAAGTCTCTTTTCCAAAATCCCTTACCGGCCGACACTTGCAATGATATGCTTACGTTAAACAATAATTTTATTAAAATATGCTTTTTTCCTTTGACAACGGGGGCAATAAGTGATATAATATAACTTGGAAAATTATTTAGGGAGGACATCATTATGTCAACTAACATCTCATTGAAAATAAAGCAGCTCATTGAATACGCGCTTGATAACAAGCTCATTGCCGAGGAGGACAGAATTTATATGACCAACTCGCTTATGTCGGCTCTCGGCGTTGCAGAGTATATTGAGCCCGAGGAGCCCGTAACTGTCGAGCCTCTTGAGGACATTCTCGCGTCTCTTTGCGACTATGCGGCAGAGAAGGGACTGCTTGAGAACAACAGCGTCGTATATCGCGATCTCTTTGATACCAAGCTTATGGGCATTCTCACGCCCCGTCCGAGTGAGGTCATTCGTACCTTCTCGTCTTACTATGCTATTTCCCCTAAAGTCGCGACAGACTACTTCTACGCTCTCTGCCGCGCAAGCGATTACATACGCACCTACCGTGTTGCCAAGGATCTCAAGTGGAAATATGAGGGTAAGTACGGCGAGCTTGACATCACCGTAAATCTATCCAAGCCCGAGAAGGACCCCAAGGCTATCGCGGCGGCAAAGCTCCTGCCCCAGAGCGGATACCCCAAGTGTCTGCTTTGCCCTGAGAACGAGGGTTACGAGGGCAACGCGGGCAGACCCGCGCGCCAGACTCTGCGCCTTATCCCCACTACTCTTGGCGGCAAGCAGTGGTATATGCAGTATTCGCCCTATGTTTACTACAACGAGCATTGCATCGTGCTCTCCAAGGAGCATACGCCTATGAAGATAAACAAAAGCACCTTCGAGCGCGCACTTGATTTTGTTGCTCAGTATCCCCACTACTTCCTTGGTTCTAACGCTGATCTGCCTATCGTTGGCGGCTCGATACTCTCGCACGATCACATGCAGGGCGGTAACTACACGTTCGCTATGGCGAAAGCGCCTATTGAGACAGATATACGCTTCTCTCGTTTTGATAACGTTGAGGCAGGTATCGTAAATTGGCCTATGTCTGTGATCCGTCTGCGCTCTGCCGACAGAAAGAGCCTCGTTGACCTTGCGGACAAGATCCACCTCGCTTGGAGAGGCTACACCGACGATGACGCATTCGTTTACGCTTACACCGACGGCGAGCCTCACAACACCGTGACTCCTATTGCTCGCTTCAGAGACGGCAAGTTCGAGCTTGATCTCGTGCTTCGTAACAACATCACGACAGAAGAGCATCCTCTCGGAGTTTATCATCCTCACGCCGACCTTCACAACATCAAGAAGGAGAACATCGGTCTTATCGAGGTAATGGGACTTGCAGTTCTCCCCGCAAGACTTCGCGACGAGATCGCGACGATGTGCGAGTTTATCGCGGCGGGCAGAGACTTCTCTGAGAACGAGAGCATCGTTAAGCACAAGGAGTGGTACGAGGCGTTCAAGGACAACTACGAGTTCACACCCGAGAACACCGAGGAGATAATCAAGAAGGAGATCGGTCGCACGTTTGAGAGAGTTCTTGAGGATGCGGGCGTTTACAAGCGCACACCCGAGGGACAGAACGCGTTCTTGAGATTTATTGCTACTATCAGATAATAAGACAAACAAAGCAAAGGCGGAAATGATATGAAGAAGGTCGAGCTATATACCGACGGTGCGTGCAGGGGAAATCCCGGTCGCGGCGGTTGGGGAGCGATACTCGTTTACGGCAGCAAGGAAAAGGAGCTTTCGGGCGGCGAGCCGATGACTACTAACAACAGAATGGAGCTTATGGCGGCTATCGCAGGTCTTGAGGCGCTCAGAGTGCCTTGCGAGGTGACTCTCACGTCCGACTCGAAGTATCTCATTGATGCCATAAACAAGGGTTGGCTTGAGTCCTGGAAGAAAAACGGCTGGAAAAAGGCAGACAAGTCTGCGGTGCTGAACGTTGAGCTTTGGAAGAAGATAGATATGCTTCTCGCCGTCCACGACGTCAGCTTCGTCTGGGTACACGGACACACGGGACACCCGTATAACGAGCGCTGTGACGCCCTTGCGACCGCATTTGCCGACAGCTTTGCTGAATAATAAATAAAGGAGAGATTTATGTTACCTGAGTTGAAACATCACAAGTCTCTTGAGCATCTTCACGTTGGATGCGAGGAGCCTTCCGCATATCTGATACCCTATCAAAGCAAGGAGGCGGCTCGCGGCGGTAACCGTGCCGAGAGCGACAGATTTCTCTCGCTTTGCGGCGAGTGGAGCTTCCGCTTCTATAATTCGTTAAACGAAATAGATGATTTTACCGCCGAGGATTACTCGGATGAGGGAGCGGACAAGCTCACCGTGCCGATGAGCTGGCAGTATGCGCTAGGCAGAGGATACGATACGCCTCATTATACAAACGTAAATTATCCTTTTCCCGTTGATCCGCCCTTCGTCCCCAACGATAACCCCTGCGGACTTTATTCCCGCACTATAAGCATTGATGAGGCTACCCTGCGGAGCAAGGAGATACACCTTGTATTTGAGGGAGTTGACTCCTGCTTCTATCTGTTTATAAATAAGAAATTTGCGGCTTACAGTCAGGTAAGCCATATGACGAGCGACGTTATCATCAACGAGTACCTCAAGGCAGGGGAGAACACTCTGCACGTGCTTGTGCTCAAATGGTGCGACGGCTCGTATCTTGAGGATCAGGACAAGATCCGCTCTTCAGGAATAATCAGAGAGGTATATCTCCTTATGCGCGAGAGCGTGCATATCAAGGATCTCTTTATAAGACCGTCTCTCTCGGAGGATCTCAAGAACGGAAGCATAAGTGCTGATATAGACCTCAACCGAGAGGGAAGTATATCCTACGAGCTTATCTCACCCGACGGAAGCACGCTCGCGTGCGGAGAGGCAAAGACTGATAAGGTCGGACGCGCGGTGCTTTCGCTGAGTGTTGACGCGCCGCTGCTCTGGAGCGACGAGCGTCCTACGCTTTACGAGCTGATGCTTACGGTCGGATCTGAGGTGATATGTCAGAAGGTCGGTATGCGCCGCTTTGAGATAAAGGGCAAGGTGCTCTACGTTAACGGCAAGAAGGTCAAGGGCAAGGGCGTAAACCGCCACGACAGCCATCCCGAGCTTGGCTCGGCAACACCGCTCGAGCATATGATAGCCGACCTCAAGATACTCAAGGCTAACAACGTAAATATGATACGTACCAGCCACTACCCCAACGATCCTCGACTTCCCGAGCTCTGCGACGAGTACGGCTTCTATCTCTGCGACGAGACCGACCTCGAGACTCAAGGTATGTACGCGATCACCTGGACTATTGAGACCTGGGATGCGCTTACCGACAGCGACGAATGGACAGAAAGCTATCTTGACAGAGTCAGAAGAATGTTCGAGCGCGACAAGAATCGCGCCTCGGTTCTTATGTGGTCGCTCGGCAACGAGAGCGGCACGGGACGTAACCATATCCGTATGGCAGAGTACATCCGCTCAAGAGACAAGAACGCGATAATTCATTGCGAGGACATCAGCCGCAGAAGAAAGCCGATGCTTCTCTCGGAGGATCGTGCCGAAAGAGAGGCATACGATTGCCCGTGGATAGATATTGAAAGCAGAATGTACCCGTCGCCTAAGGAGTGCGTTGAGCTTTACGTCAAGAACAAATACGTAAAGAAGCCCTTCTTCCTTTGCGAATACTCTCACGCGATGGGTAACGGCCCGGGGGACCTTGAGGAATATTGGGAGCAGATATACGCGCACGACGCCTTCTTCGGCGGCTGCGTGTGGGAGATGCTTGACCACTCGGTCAATATAGGAACCGAGTCAGAGCCTAAGTTTATTTACGGCGGCGATCTCGGAAACACCCCTCACGATTCAAACTTCTGCGTTGATGGGCTCGTATATCCCGACAGACGACTTCACTCGGGTATGCTTGAATACAAGCAGGTGCTCCGTCCTTGCCGTATGGTAGGCTTTGACGAGAGAAGCGCGACGCTCAAGCTCAAGAATATGAGATACTTTGAGACTCTTGAGGATATAGACCTCGTCTGGAGCATTGAGCGCAACGGCAAGGTGGTAAGACAGGGAAGGATCGCGGGGCTCAATATCCGTCCTCAGTACACGAGAAGCTACTGCCTCTCGCCCGAGCTTTGCGACGGTCTTGACGGCTTCTGCACACTTAATATCCGCTATTGCACCAACGTTGCTACTCCTTGGTCTGATGTCGGATACGAGGTGGGAATAGAGCAGGTGGTGCTGAGTACCCCCGATATGACTCCCGCCGCACGTCCTATTGCCCTTAAGCAGACGCTCGGAGTGAGCGAGAGCAGAACGGATATAAAGATAACCGACGGCGCGACAGTTTATACTGTTGATAAGATACACGGACTTATCTCGTCTGTCGCTGACAACGGCAAGGAAATGCTCAGAAGCGCTATCACCCCTACGATATGGCGTGCTCCTACCGACAACGACAGAAAGATAAAGCGTGAGTGGTTTGAGGCGGCTTATGACAGATGCGCGAATAAGTGCTATTCCTGCGAGCTTGTTTATGCAGATGAAAGCAGAGCAGAGGTGCGCGCGAGAATGTCTCTCGGCGCCGCGGCAAAGACACCCGTTGCGAGATACACTATTGTCTACAGATTTGAGCGCGGAGAAGGAGTTACCGTTGAATTTGACGTAGACGTTGCCGAGAAGATCCCTATGCTTCCTCGCTTCGGAGTGGTATTCCGTATGCCCTCGGACTGTGAACGGCTCAAGTATTTCGGCAAGGGACCGATGGAGTCTTATATAGATAAGTGTCAGGCGACGCGTATAGGCGAATTTGCTTCTACCGTTACCGATCATTTTGAACCCTACGTAAGACCTCAGGAGAATATGGCGCATATTGATACCCGTTGGGTAGAGATATATAGCACAGCAGGTCACGGTCTGCTCGCGGCAAACACCGAAAAGAGTCAGAGCTTCAGCTTCAACTGCTCGCATTTCACCTCCGAGCAGCTGACAGCTACTCCTCACGATTACGAGCTCCAGCCTCTTGAGGATACAGTGGTGCATATCGATTATCGCCATACAGGTATAGGCTCGAATTCCTGCGGTCCCGTGCTTGATGATAAGTGGAGATTTGAGGAGAAGCACTTCGGCTTCTCGTTCAGGCTCCTGCCCGTGTTTACGGGAGACGCGGATCCCTATAAGCTTATATTCAAAACAGAATAAAAAATATCGCCGAAGCGTTACGCTTCGGCGATGCTTTTATTTAACTATTCCTTCAAGGAGTCCTTCGATAAGCAGCTTCAGACCGATGATAACGAGCACGATGCCGCCGAGAAGCTCAGCCTTGGATTTGAACTTCGCTCCGAACTTGTGTCCGATGACTACGCCACCTGCACATATAACAAACGTGACGATACCGATTATGGATATAGAGGGAAGTATGTTGATGTCGGGGTAGAGCGCAAAGGTTATGCCTACCGCCAGCGCGTCTATACTCGTTGCTATTGCGAGAACCACAAGCTCCTTAAGGTCAAGCTTGGAGTCGCACTTGCAGCAATCTTCCTCCTCGTGCTTAAAGGATTCTATCGCCATCTTGACGCCTATAAACGCGAGAAGCGCGAATGCGATCCAATGGTCAAACTTGGATATGTACTGAACGAACTGACTTCCGAGCAACCAGCCGATAAGCGGCATAAGCATCTGGAAGCCGCCGAAGAAGACCGCGATTATCACTATATGCGACTTGCGAAGCTTTGGCATTTTGATGCCCTTACAGATAGAAACCGCAAAGGCGTCCATAGCGAGCGCAACTCCCGTAAGCAGTATTTCCCAATATCCCATAAGTACCTCTGAGCGAAAAATATATCCTAAGTATTATACCACCAAAAAAATTTTTTGTCAATTAAATTTATGCTTTATCTATTGCAATAAGTGAAAAATATGTTATAATATTAATGTTATTGTAAGATATACTTGAACAAATTGAGGAATTTAAATGAAATTGATCGAAAATCAGCGCTTCGACGAGGAGCGCGCATTGTATGAAAGCGATGGAGTGACCGTCATAGAATGTAAATTTGACGGTGAGGCAGACGGCGAGAGCGCATTTAAGGAAAGCCGTAATATCGTAGCAGAGAAGTGCTTTTTCAACCTTCGCTATCCCTTCTGGCACGATGATAAGGTATCTCTCCTTGACTGTGAGATGACCTCTCTTTGCAGAGCACCCTTCTGGTATACGAGCGACGTACATATAAAGGACAGCATACTCCACGGAGTCAAGGCGTTCCGCGAGTGTGAGGGCGTTGAGATAAATAACTCGGATATAGTCTCAACCGAGTTCGGCTGGTCAACTAAGAATATAACTATAAACGGCGGCTCGGCTGAGGGTGAGTATTTTATGCTCAGAGCAGAGAACGTAAAGCTTCTTGACATGCACTTTAAGGGCAAGTATTCCTTCCAGTACGTAAGCGACGTCGTTATAGAAAACTGTGAGCTTGATACTAAGGACGCCTTCTGGCACTCAAAGAACGTGACGGTCAGAAACTCTATCGTCAAGGGCGAGTACCTCGCGTGGTATTCCGAAAATCTCACGCTTGAGAATTGCACTATCATAGGCACTCAGCCGCTCTGCTACTGCAAGGGATTGAAGCTTATAAACTGCGAGATGAAGGATGCAGACCTCGCATTTGAGCGCTCTGAGGTAGAGGCGACGGTAACCTCTGAGGTTATCAGCATCAAGAACGCATACTCGGGAAGCATATCCGTAAGGTCTGTCGGTGAGATCATCAAGAGCGACGACAGATTCAAGTGCGAAATTAAAGTTTTATCTTGAAAATTGTTCTGATAAATTGTTGACATTTGTCGAAATATCTGTTATAATAGTTGCATACGAAACTGTTGCGTATGCAACTATTATTTTTTGAGGTGTAACGTGTCAAAATTTATGAAAATGCTGAATAATATCAGCCGTTCTCAAGCAGTTTACAGGCACAATAAGATCTCCGCTTCGGATATGAATGCAGGGCAGTACGCCTTTGCGCTTGCTATCTGTCGTGAGCCGGGGCGCTCGCAGGAGGAGATAGCGCGCGAGCTGTGTCTTAACAAAAGCACGGTCGCGAGAAATCTCAACTGCCTTGAGGAGAACGGGTATATCACCCGTACGCCGCTGCCGAATGACAAAAGGCAGTTTTCGGTCTATCCTACCGACAAGATGCTGTCGCTGCTGCCTGAGATAAAGCAGGCGTCGCTTGAATGGATGGCGCTGCTCTCCGAGGGAATACCCCAAGAGGAGCTTGATATATTTGACTCGGTGCTCGAGCGTATGCAAGCCCGCGCAAGAGAGATAATTCAGAAGCAAGAGGAAAACAAATGAAGTGGGTCTTTGCATATTTAAAGCCTTTGCGAGCGCGAATAACGGTCGGAATACTCGTTAAGATAATAGGCACGGTAGCCGAGCTGATGATACCGTTTTTACTTACACATATACTTGAAAACGTCATATCTACCAATAACGTAGGGAAGATACTGTTTTACGGCGCGCTTATGGCGATCTGCGCCGTGATCGCCTGCCTTGGCAACATAATTGCCAACAGAATGGCGGCGAAGACGACGATGAAGTTCTCAACCGAGATGAGAAGAGATCTTTTTTCAAAGACGCTCAATCTCTCGGCGCGAAATACAGACTCCTTTACTATCCCCTCTCTTGAGTCGAGAATAACCTCGGATACCTACAACGTTCAGAACTTTATCGGAATGATGCAGAGAATGGGTATCCGCGCGCCTATACTTCTCCTTGGCGGAACTGTGATAACCTTTGCGATGGACAGAAAGCTTGCGCTCGTTATGGTGGCGACGCTTCCGCTTATATTTATCGTAGTATACAGCATCTCCCGTAAGGGTGTGCCACTTTACTCAAAGGTTCAGCAGTCGGTTGACGGAATGGTAAGAGTAGTGCGCGAGGACGCGCAGGGAATACGCGTTATCAAGGCGCTCTCAAAGGTAGATTACGAAAACGCGAGATACGACAGAGCAAATAAGGCGCTCAAGAAGAACGAGACCAAGGCGGGTATTATTATGGGCGTGGTAAACCCCGTAATGACTTTGCTTATGAATATGGGCATAGTCGCGGTAGTTGCCGTAAGCGCTTATCTCGTTGCAAGAGGCGAGTCCTCGGCGGCGACTGTTATCGCGTTTATGCAGTATTTTACGCTTATATCGATGGCAATGATGTCGCTCTCAAGAATGTTCGTTATGTACACCAAATGCGCGGCGTCTGCCAAGCGTATCTCTTCGGTAATGGAGTGCGTAAGCGAGATCAAGCACTGCGAGGACGACGGCAAGGGCGACGAGTCGCTCCACGTTTCGTTTGAGAACGTAAGCTTCTCGTATCTTGGCAAAAAGAAGAATATAAGCGACGTTTCCTTCTCTCTCAAAAAGGGAGAAACGCTTGGAATCATAGGCGCTACGGGAAGCGGAAAGTCAACTCTTCTCTCGCTTCTTATGCGCTTTTACGACGTTGATGAGGGAGTCATCCGAATCAACGGAAAGGACGTGCGCTCCTACACTAAGGAGGAGCTGACGGCGATGTTCGGCGTGGTATTCCAGAACGACTTCCTCTACGCCGACACTATAGAAGAGAATATTTGCTTCGGCAGAGATATTTCAAGAGAGGATATAGAAAGTGCGGCGAAGATCGCGCAGGCTCACGATTTTATAACCTCTTTCCCCGACGGATACGAGCATAGCGTCTCTGCGGGCGGAACTAACCTATCGGGCGGTCAGCGCCAGAGAGTGCTTATTTCCCGCGCGGTAGCGGCTCGCCCTGAGATACTTATACTTGACGACTCCTCCTCGGCGCTCGACTACAGGACAGATGCAAGTCTGAGACGTGCGCTTTCCGAGTCGCTTCCCGAGTCTACCGTTATAACGGTAGCGCAGAGAGTAAGCTCTGTCAAGAACTGCGACCTCATTCTCGTTATCGACGAGGGCGCTATAATCGGATGCGGCAAGCACGAGCATCTTCTTGCGACCTGCAGTGAATATAAGGAGATAAGCGATTCGCAGATGGGAGGTGCTTTCCTTGACTGATAAGAACACTATGCCAAAAAATAAAAAGAGAAGAAAGGGCATCTTCCTGCGCCTTGGCAAATACGTTCTGATGCAATGGCCGCTCTTCGTGCCTGCGCTTCTGCTCACGCTTGGAGCAAATCAGCTCTCGCTTCTCGGCCCGAGATATTCGGGTGCGGCTATCGATGCTATCGAGCTCGAGAGCGGCGTTGATTTCGCGGTCGTATGGGAAAACGTTGCGATGATGCTCGCGTGCTACGCGATCTCTGCACTCCTTTCGTATATTCTCTCGGTCGTAATGATAAATCTGAGCCAGAGGATCATATACAGAATGAGAAAGCAGGTGTTTGAGAAGCTGACGACTCTCCCCGTAAGCTATTTTGACACACACGCTACGGGAGACATCATAAGCCACCTTTCTTACGATATTGATACCATCAACAGCACACTCTCGCACGATCTGATACAGGTAATGACGAGTATATACACGGTAATTGGCTCACTTGTATTTATGTGGCAGATCTCAAAGCCTATGATACTCATCTTTGCCATCACCGTTCCCGTATCTATACTCTTTACACGCTATCGCTCTAAGGTAGTCCGTCCGCTCTTCAGAAAGAGAGCAAAGAAATACGGCGAGCTCAACGGCTTTGCCGAGGAAATGCTCACGGGCTCGCGCACTATCTCTGCATACGGCAGACAGAAGGTAATATCCGGACGCTTCAATAAGATAAACGACGAGGCTATGGACGCCTTCTATAAGGCAGAATACCACGGCGCGCTTCTTTTCCCGACGATCAACCTCATCAACAACATCTCGCTCACTCTCGTTGCGATAATGGGCGGAATACTTTATATGTTCTCTCAGAACGGCACCGTGCTTGCGACCTCGATGTTCTTTATCACGCTCGGCGGCGTGGCGCAGTTCGTGCAGTATTCAAGAAAGTTTGCAGGGCCGATAAACGAGTTCTCAAACATTCTTCACGAGTTCCAGTCGGCATTCTCGGCGGCAGAGAGAGTATTCGCAATACTTGACGAGGAGCCCGAGAAGGCAGACGCTCCCGACGCTAAGGACTTCAAGGATGTCAGCGGCGACGTTTGCATCGACGACGTTACCTTTGGCTACACTCCCGATAAGATAGTGCTCAAGAACGTATCGGTCAGAGCAAGGAAGGGACAGACGGTGGCTATCGTAGGACCTACGGGTGCGGGAAAGACCACTATAATCAACCTGCTTATGCGCTTCTACGATCAGCAGAGCGGCGAGATACGAATGGACGGTCTGCCCTCGCTTGACATAAAGCGCGCGGATCTCCGACTCGCGTTTACTATGGTGCTTCAGGATACCTGGCTCTTCTACGGAACGATCTACGATAACATAGTTTACGGCAGAGAGGACGCTACTCCCGAGGAGGTATATGCGGCGGCGAGATCTGCAAAGATTTAAAGGTAAAAGTGCGTGTAGAAGGGGTTTCCTCCTTCACTTCTACAATGACAGCCTTCAT
>JAFVRA010000029.1 GCA_017504545.1 Clostridia bacterium
GCTCCCCGACGCTCTTCGGGCGGATATGCGAACCGGATTCAGCCACGCTTCGCTTGCGGAGCCGGGTTGCGCTTTGTGCGTAGCACATCCAACAAGAAAGCCCAGTCCTTTTGGACTGGGCTTTCTTGTTGGAGGCGCCACCCGGAATCGAACCGGGGATAGAGGTGTTGCAGACCTTTGCCTTACCGCTTGGCCATAGCGCCTTATAGCTGTCGGCGGTGCCGACTATATTATCATATTCCCGCAAGGGAATACTGGTTACGTCAATGCGGTCTTCCCGTTGACTTTGAAATTATATCACAACTTTTAATCTTTGTCAAGTGCTTTTTGAACTTTTTTCAAAAAGATTAGGGCGAGGCCGAAAAAACTTTTCAAAAATCCAAATTTTCTTTATATTTTATGTTGAAAAAGAGCGCATGCGGTGATATAATATATTAAGAACAGCCAAGGAGGCGGAGTATGATATACAAGGGTTATGTGAATTCGGCTTTTGAGAGTAATGAACTCTCTGCCTACAGCCTTGAAAACGACCTGCACGAGCAGGTGCTTTGCTTTATCCACTCGCTCGATTCTGACGCGCTCGCGCGTCTTTTCGCGGTGGGAAAAGGAGATGCTCTCACGGTCTATATCCCCGATTTCCGCGCCTCTGCCGCGCGCTCGGAGATAGAGGGCTTTTGCCGCTCGCTTGAGGATTTTCTTTCCTCGCTCGTCGGCGCGACCTTCGCCGTAGCGCCTTATGCTGACTATATGAAGGATACACTTGAGAAAATTGACTGCAGCCTTATATTTGAGGCAGAATAACATATAAACAGAAAGGAGACAAAATGAGTACCGACGGTAGTTGCCGAAGTAGCAATTTGAGAAATGCAAATTTAATACTGACGGAAAAGGCGCTCGCGTCTCGTTTTGTCGCTACATTTGAGCTGTAAGACCTACAGCTCTTAGAGTGTTGGCTTCTTTTCCGTCATAACGGAAGGGAGGCCATTTTTTATGGAAGAAAAGATCTTTTTAGAGGAAGAGGACAGAGATCACCGCTTAGCCATACTGTCCATAATTCAAGGAGACAGCGACGACGAGCTGCTTCGCTCTCTGCTTGACGATTACCACGCAAACGATATAGCCGCAGTTTTTGAGGAGCTCTCCGAGGAGGAGAACGACAGGCTCATTCGCGTGCTCGGCAACGAGGCGATGGCAGAAATTCTCGCTTATCTTGACAACGCAGGCGAGATACTTGAGCAGATGGACGCCGACGATGCGGCTGAGATCATTGAGCAGATGGATGCCGACGAGGCTCTTGAGGCACTTGAAACTCTTGACAAGGAGACTCGTAGCGAGGTGCTTGAGCTTATCGAGGACGAGGTCAAGCAGGAGATCGAGATGCTCGAATCCTACGGCGACGACGAGTTCGGCAGCCGAATGAGCACGAATTTTATAACCGTCAGCAAGGATGCAAGCATCAAGGGCGCTATGAGACGGCTGATCGCCGAAGCACCCGAGAATGACAACATCTATACCGTTTTCGTCACCGACTCGGACGGCGCTTTTTACGGCGCGATAGACCTCAAGGAGCTTATAATCGCGAGAAGCGACAAGCCGCTTGAGGAGCTTATATACGTTAATTTCCCGTACGTTCTTGACAAGGAGAGCATCTCGGAGAATATCGAGCGCATCCGCTCGTATTCTGAGGAGCTGATCCCCGTGCTTGCAACCGAAAGCAAGAAGATACTCGGCGTTATCACCTCTCACGATATAGTTGAGATAGTTGACGACGAGCTTGCAGAGGACTACGCGCGACTTGCGGCGCTCGGCTCTGAGGAGACCACGCGCGAGCCGGTATTCAAGAGCGTTATCAAGCGCCTGCCGTGGCTTGCGCTTCTGCTCGTGCTCGGACTTGCGGTGTCGGCGGTAGTGGGACTCTTTGAGGGAGTGGTAAAGGAGCTTCCGCTGATAGTCTGCTTCCAGTCGCTCATACTCGGAATGGCGGGAAACGTCGGAACACAGTCGCTTGCGGTGACCGTAAGAGCGATAAGCGACGACGAGCTTGAGGGCGCGAAGAAGAGCTTTGGATTTATCTTCAAGGAGACGCGCGTCGCGCTTCTCAACGGATTTCTGATAGGGCTTGTGTCGTTTATAGTTGTTGGCGCGTACCTCGCACTGCTCGGCGGACATAGCGCGGCGCTTTCCTTCAGCACCTCGGCGTGCGTGGGCGCGGCACTCTGCTTTGCAATGATGATCTCGGGATTTACGGGCGCGGCGATACCGATGTTTTTTGAGAAGATCGGCGTTGACCCCGCAGTTGCCTCGGGTCCGCTGATAACCACGGTCAACGACCTTATGGCAGTAGTGAGCTACTACGGCCTCGCGTGGCTGCTGCTTATCAATTTCGCGGCTTGAACGATATTATTATAAAACCACCGACTCGCACGAGTCGGTGGTTTTTGCTTTATTATTGCATTTTATGATCGTGCTCGGCGGCTGCCTTTTCAAAGTGCTCGGCATAACCCGAGATCTCTATGGCAGGAACGCTCGTCATCGCGTACGTATTGCCCTCTATGTGTTTATAAAAATTATAAAAGGGAATTACTACGTTTTTGCAAACCCTATATCGAATGCAGACGATATCATAGTCCTCGAAATCGATCTTTTCCTGAGATGCGGTGCAGATCGGGCAGCCATATCCTCCGATAACGTATCCCTTGCTTAAATACTCCTCTGCAATTTTAAGATCAAGAAGCTCTACCTTCTTTGTAGCGTAGCATCTCTCGTAGGGCTCGCTGCGGTATTTTTTATAGGATATGGAAACGTTGTAGAGAATAGTGTCACTTGTCGTATCAATGCTTGAGTGTTTAGTATTATCAAAGCTTAACGTGATGCTATCCGACAGAGAGGAAAGGTTATCGTTTAATTCGTGATCTGCATTGTTGTAGAAAGTAACGTAAAGATGATCCAACTTCGTTTTATCATACTCGTTATAACTGCGGAGAATGTTCACGTCACTGAATTCGACACCGAACAGTTCAAAAAGCTTTTCCTTTATAGGCTCAAGATCCTGTTTCAGCACCTCGTCGCTTTTTCTTTGATCTGCCTGAATTGATATTCCGTCAAGAGCGAGCTTACAGTCTTCAATAGTATACCTTGATCCTGAAACGTAGAAGGATATGCGATACATATCTTCATATTGATAGACTGAGAAGGTTCGACTTTCTATCTCATTGGTCTCAATGTCATTTCTGATCACTTTTTCGCCGTCGTAGCGTGTCTGTCTCCAAAATCCGTATTCGGGCACAGGCGCATTTACCATTTTGCAATAGCGTTCTACGATCGGATCTGTAAAGCTTTTCAGCTCGTCCTTGTCCAGCTCCTTTCTTACCTTGATATAATCGTAGATCAGCGCAGGCTCATCAAAGGGAAGAGAGCTTTCACGAAGGGCGTCGAGGCTAGTTACTGTTGTCCTCGTGTATTGGTTGGTAGGTATTCCGGCGGGGTATCCATACGGATAATAGTTTACAAGCTCGTCAAATTCTTCGTAATTGTAAATAGGTCCGCTGACAAGCTCTGGCTCCTTTGGCTTTTTCTTTTGGAGTGCGCCTATGATCACGCTTACAAGGATAGCGGTGAGAAGACAAAGGCTTGCGGCGGCGATAGCGATACGAATAAGGCGTTTGCGTGAAAATTTCCGAAAAGGCTTTGCATTATACGGTGCGGCTTCCTCAATAAATTTTTCGTCGATGAGATCGATCGAGTTTAATTTTTCTTTTTCTTACATAGTGCAACTCCTTCCTTCGTGAGATATTCGCGAAAACGCTTACGGGTGCGCGAGAGAGTAGAGCGTACTGTGCCCTCGGGAAGAGAATAATCCTTCGCTATATCGCTTATCGGACTGCAATACCAATATCTGCGGACGAAAATTATTCTCGCCTCGGCTGGAAGACTTTCAAGAAAAGAATTTATCGCGTCGCGCAGCATCATCTGCTCTATGGGAGACGCTTCACTATCGGGAATTACGGTAAATTCCTGAATTTCGTCGATAATGAGCGCGGTTTGCGTCTTTCTTTTCAGGGCATTTGTGTGATCGTACCTGTTGATAGCAAGATTTCTCGTTATCTTGCCGAGATATGTGGAAAGACGCTCGGGCTTCTGCGGCGGCATACTTGCCCAGGCTTGAAGATACGTATCGTTTACACATTCCTCTGAATCAAGGTCGGAATAGAGAATATTGTAGGCGATATAATAGCAGTATTTGCCGTATTTCTCATCGGTCTGCCTTATGGCGTCCTCGGAGCGTTCCCAAAACAGTTCAACTATTTTTTTGTCGTCCATATTTACCTCCAATGTTTTCCTTTCACCTTAATACACAGAATTTATACCCTGAACGTTGCACTTTACAAAAAAATTATAACACATTTTTTAAAAAAACACAATGAGTCAAGCTTAAATATCCAAATGTTTAAGAATACTGCCCAAAAATTCTAAAAAAGCTCTTGTAAAATTTCCCGATATTTGATATAATAAACTATATATTTATATCTTTAAACAAAGGTTATGACAGAGGGTAAAAAAATGAAAGAAAAGTATTATATTACGACGGCGATAGCGTATGCTTCAAAAAAGCCTCACTTTGGAAACACGTACGAGGCTATTATGACAGATGCTCTTACTCGATACAAAAAAGAAATGGGATACGACGTATTCTTCTGCACGGGCACCGACGAGCACGGTCAGAAGATCGAGGATCTTGCGCGTGAGGCGAATATTACTCCCAAGCTTTACGTTGATAACGTAGCAGGAGAGATCAAAACTCTTTGGGATAATATGAACGTCAAATACGACCATTTTATAAGAACTACCGACGATTATCACGAAAATGCGGTCAAGAAGATCTTTACCCGTTTTCTTGAAAAGGGCGACATTTATAAGGGAAAATACGAGGGCTGGTACTGTACTCCCTGTGAATCCTTCTTTACGGATACACAGGCGGTAGATTGCAAGTGCCCCGATTGCGGAAGACCCGTTCAGAAGGCAAGTGAGGAAGCATATTTCTTCAACATGAAAAAATATGCAGACAGACTCATGGAATATATTGAGGCGCACCCTGAGTTTATCGAGCCCGAAAGCAGAAAGAAGGAGATTGTAAATAACTTCTTAAAGGCAGGTCTTCAGGATCTTTGCGTTTCCAGAACGTCTTTTACCTGGGGTATTCCCGTTGAGCGCGATCCGAAGCACGTAACTTACGTTTGGCTGGATGCTCTTACCAACTATATAACCGCTATCGGATATGATCCCGACAAGAGCTTTGACGAGCAGAGCGAAAAGTTCAGATCGCTCTGGCCCGCTGACGTTCATATCATCGGAAAGGATATTATCAGATTCCATACTATCTACTGGCCTATATTCCTTATGGCTCTTGATCTGCCTCTTCCCAAGAAGGTGTTTGCGCATCCGTGGTTCAATTTCGGAACTGACAAGATGTCAAAGTCAAGAGGAAACGTGATCTATGCCGACGAGCTCGCAGAGAGATTTACCGTTGACGGCGTGCGTTATTACGCTCTTGCGGAGATGCCCTACGCCAACGACGGCTCAATAACCTATGAAAACGTAATAAAGCGCTTCAATACAGACCTTGTAAACAATCTTGGAAATCTTGTAAAGCGTACGCTTGATATGCAGAAGAAGTATTTTGACGGAGTCGTACAAGCACCCGTTGCAAGGGAAGCTATTGATGATGAAGTGGTTGCGGCGTGTGTAACTGCATTTGACAAGGTCGTTGAGTGTATGGACGGCTATCGTATAGCTGATGCCCTTGAAGCGATCTTCACGATGCTTTCACGCGCAAACAAGTATATTGACGAAACGACTCCTTGGACACTTGCAAAGGACGAGAGTAAGAGAGAACGTCTCGGAACGGTTCTTTACACGCTTCTTGAGGCTATTCGTTGGGGCGCAGTTCTTCTTGCTCCCTTTATTCCCGCAACGAGCGAGGAGATCATTTCAGAGCTCAATACAGAGGCTTGCGGATATGCATCTATCGGAACTGCGGATAAGTTCGGCGGTATGAAGGCAGGAGAAACTCTCAAGCCTTCAAAGGTGCTTTTCGCTCGTATAGACGAAGCCAAGATGCTCGCTGAGCTTGAAGCTGAGCGCGAGGCAAAGATGGCTGCAGCGGCTAAAGCAGAAGAAGCACCCGAGAAGCCTGAGGGCTGTGCGCTTATAGGCATTGAAGACTTTATGGGCGTTGAGCTTCGCTCGGCGAAGATAATCGCGTGCGAGAGAGTGCCGAAGGCGAAGAAGCTTCTTTGCTTGCAGCTTGACCTCGGCTACGAAAAGAGACAGGTGGTATCGGGAATTGCTAAGTTCTACGCCCCCGAGGATCTTATCGGTAAGAAGGTCATCGTTGTTGCAAACCTTAAGCCCGCAACGCTTTGCGGAATTGCATCCGAGGGTATGATACTCGCATCGGGCGAGGAGCAGGTAAGAGTGGTATTCCTCTCTGACGACACTCCTCTCGGCGAGAGAATAAGATAAGACTATGGAGTATAGAGACAGCATTTGTGAGTCGGAGAAGCTTTGCTTCTTCGACTCTCACGCTCATTACTATGACGACAGATTTTACGGCGAGGAAAACCCCGAGGGCGCCGAGGCTCTGCTTGAGGAGCTTTTTGCGGGTGAGGTCTGCGGCATCGTAAATATAGGTACTTGTGCGAAAACAAGTGCTCTTTGCATAGAGCAGGCTAAGAAGTTTGAAAAAATGTACGTCGCGGCAGGAATTCACCCCGAGGATATTGAGGGCAGTCCGCTCGGACTTGAGGGCGAGCTCGCGGCACTTCGCGAGATGCTTGAAAAAAGGGAAGAGAACAAGATAGTCGCGCTTGGCGAGATAGGTCTTGACTACTATTGGACGCCCTTTGACAAGGCTCTTCAGGCAGAATGCTTTGAGCGACAGCTCTTGCTCGCGGAGGAATTTGATATTCCCGTTGTGATACACGACCGAGAGGCTCACGGAGACTGCTTTGAGACTATACTTAAGCACCCTCGCGTCAAGGGAGTCTTCCACAGCTACAGCGGCAGTGCGGAGATGGCTAAGGAGCTGATAAAGCGCGGCTGGTATATCTCGTTTTCGGGCGTGGTATCCTTCAAGAACGCCGCTAAGGTCAAGGAGGTAGCGCTCGTCGTTCCCGACGACAGAATGCTTATCGAGACCGACGCGCCCTATCTGGCGCCCCATCCCTTCAGGGGAAAAATAAATCATTCGGGAAGATTGCGCTACACCGCAACGGCTCTCGCAGAGGTGAGAGGCGACTCGGTCGAGAGCGTGGCAGAACTTACACGTGATAACGCTATGAGACTCTTTAACATAGGTAAATAAGAGGTACGTATAATGAAAAACTTTAAAAGAATAATATGCCTGATGCTTTGCCTTACGACTCTGATCTCTATGCTTGCCTTTACGACGGCATGCAATGGAGAAAATGAGGGAGATGCTACCGAAGGCAATGGTGAGACCGAGCTTCAAAGAGAGACAGATACCGTATATAAGCAGGATCTAAAATCCTACTCGCTGGTGATCCCCGCAAGCCTTTCGGCAAACCTCAAGGCGATAGCCGAAAATCTCGCCGAGACGCTCGGCACTGCTTGGAAGTTTGATATGAAGGTAGTAGCTGATACTGCCAAGGAAAGCGATTTTGAGATACTTCTCGGAGAGACCAACCGCCCCGAGACCGCTACCTTCAAGGCTAAGATCGGCGACGGAGAGTGTGGCTACGGAGTAGTCGGACACAAGATAGTTATACTTGGAAGCGAGGATGTCTACACCGAGAAGGCTGTAAGCATATTCCTCAGCCTCGTGGTATTCGCGACCAGAAGCGTTGCCGTAAAATATATGGACAACAAGCTGGAAAACATCGTATCCGTAAAGGATATGATATCCGTTATGAGCTTCAATCTCCGCGTCGGACACAGCGTCAGCATGCAGGGCTCGGTATCGAAGCTTATCAAGACCTATATGCCCGACCTGCTCGGTGTTCAGGAGGCTGACGGCGAGTGGATGGGCGCTCTTACGGGCAGAATGGGCAAGAACGGTTACGCGGCTGTGGGTATCGGCAGAGATACCGACGGAAAGGGAGAGAGAACCGCTATCTTTTATCGCACCGACAAGCTTGAGCTTATAGATTCGACGACCATGTGGCTTACCGACACGCCCACCGAGGTATCCAGAGTCGAGGGCTCTGAGTGTAACCGCATCGTCACCGTCGCGATCTTCAAGCGTCTTGGCGATGGCAAGGAGTTCGCTTATGCCAACACACATCTCGATCACTCGAAAGAGTCCGTAAGAGAGTTGCAGATAAGATATCTCGATCAGCACATAAAGAGCTTTACTGAGCTCCCCTTTATGCTGACGGGAGACTTTAACTGCTCGAGATCCTCATCTACCTACAAGATAGCGACCGAGGAATTTGGCTATGAGAACTGTTCCGTTCTCGCTCCCAACGCTCGAAACAGAGCAAATGCGACCTTCGTTGCGGGAGGTATTATCGACTACTGCTTCCGCTCGGCAGGCGCGCCCTTTGATCCCTATCTATACGCAGTATGTACAGAAACCAAGAACGGCAATGTAATATCCGATCACTACCCACTCTTCTTCCTTGTTGAAATGAAATAATTATGGAGGCTTGATATGAAAAAGTTATTCAGTATTATTGCGTTACTTATGGCTCTCGTGCTTTTTGTTACGGGATGCAATTCGACTTCCGCACCCGATGACAGTACCGACGATAAAGTAACAGACACAAAACCCACCGATAAGCCTACCGAGGCTCCCACGGATAAACCCACCGAAGCTCCCACGGATAAGCCCACCGAAGAACCCTCGGAGACACTCAAGCCCAGCGAAAGAGGCGAAAACGCCGTATATTCCGCGGACTTTGCAAAGTACAAGGTGGTGGCTGACGATGCCTCGGGCGGTGAAGTAAAGACGCTTGCGAATAATCTTATCGATACCGTAAACTCTTGCTGGGGAGTTACCACAACTCTCGTGTACGACAAGGATACTGAGGTAAGTGATTACGAGATACTCGTAGGTGACACCGACCGCCCCGAGAGCAAGGAATTCAAGGAAAGCCTTGAGGACGGAGAGTGCGGCTACAGAGTTATCGGCAAGAAGATAGTAATTCTCGGAAGCGAGGATCAGTACACAGAAACGGCAATAGTTCTTTTTGCAAACTTTATGTTGCATGACAAGGATACGAGCGCCAAGCAATATATGACCGAAGAGAACACGCACGTCGTTGATGCTACTAATATGCTTTCGGTAATGAGCTACAACGTCAGGGTGGACTACGGCAACAACAACATATCACTCGTAAGCACGATGATAAGAAATTATATGCCCGACATCCTCGGCGTTCAGGAGGCTGACCAGACCTGGATGAAGCTGCTCAACGAACGACTTTCTAAAAACGGCTATGCGTACGTCGGCATTGGCCGTGATTCAGGCGGAAAGGGCGAGACGAGCGCTATCTTCTATCGCACCGATAAGCTTGAGGTATTGGATAGTGTAACTCTCTGGCTCAGTGAAACTCCCGACATAGTGTCAAAGGTCAGAGGCTCTAACTGCAACCGTATCGTTACCATGGCAGTTTTCAAGCGTATAAGCGACGGAAAGGTATTCGTACACGCGAATACACACCTTGATCATTCCAACGCGGACGTAAGATCTCAGCAGGTGACCTTCCTTGATCAGTACGTCAAGGACTTCGCCAACGGACTTGAGTTTATGGTTACGGGAGATTTCAACTTCCAGCCCGATAACAGAGTCTACGCGCAGCTGATGGATCTCAAATACGAGAACTGCGCTAAGCTTGCTAAGTTCGCAAGAGGCCGTGATGACAACACCTACACGGGCGGATCGATGATAGATTTCTGCTTCCGCCACGATACGACTGCCTTTGAACCTTATTTTTACACCGTGTGTGACGAGCTTATAGACGGCAAGACACCCTCTGACCACCATCCTATATTCTTGATAATCGAGCTTGAATAAGGAGAGAAAATGTTGAAATATTTAAGAATTCCTGCATTAATATTGGCGCTTCTGGTGCTCGTTTGCTGCTTCTTTGCCTGCGATGGCGCGAACACCGATGCGACCGATGGAACTGACGAGCCTACGAATGCTCCCACTGAAGCTCCCACCGAAAAGCCTACCGAAACAGATGCGCCTGATACCAGAGAGCCAAATATTGTGTTCTCTGAGGATTTCGGCAAATACAGCGTAATCGTTGATGACGCATCGGGCGGAGAGGTCAAGACTCTTGCAAAAAATCTCACCGACACCCTGAATTCTTGCTGGAAGGTTACGGCAACTCTCGTAACCGATAAAAATACCGAAGCAAGCGCTTACGAGATCCTCGTTGGAGCGACCGATCGTCCCGAGACCGCGACCTTCAGAGAAAAGCTTAAGGACGGCGAGTGTGGCTTTGGCGTAGTTGGCAGAAAGATAGTTATCCTCGGAAGCGAGGATCAATACACCGAGACGGCAGTAGTTCTTTTTGCAAACTTCGTTCTGCTCGACAAGGATGTGACTGTCAGAAAGTATATGACCGAGAAGAGCACGAAGATCGTTGACGCAACCGATATGATATCGGTCATGAGCTACAATGTCAAGGTCGGCAACAGCGACAATAATCCTGCGGGCGTTACCACGATGATAAGAAACTATATGCCCGATCTGCTTGGCGTTCAGGAGGCTGACGGCGAGTGGATGAGCGTGCTTAACAACAGGCTCTCGAAGAACGGCTACGCTTATGTCGGAATCGGCAGAGACAGCGACGGAAAGGGAGAGCGAAGCGCGATATTCTACCGCGCGGATAAATTTGAGCTTATAGAAAGCAAGACTCTTTGGCTGAGTGCTACGCCGGACGTAGTGTCAAGAGTAGAGGGCGCTCTTTGTAACCGTATAGTTACTATGGCGACCTTCAAGAGACTCAGCGACGGAAAGGTATTCACGCACGCAAACACTCACCTCGACCATTCAAACTCGGACGTAAGATCTCAGCAGGTGACATACTTAGATCGTTATATCAAGGAATTCACCGACGGTGAATTTATAGTTACGGGCGACTTCAACTTCCAGCCAGATAACAGAGTTTACGCTCAGATGATGAGTCTCGGATATGAGAACTGCGCTCAGCTTGCCGACTACGCGCGCGGACGTGAGGATAACACCTTCACGGGCGGATCTATGATAGACTTCTGCTTCCGTTATGGAAACACCGAGTTTGATCCTTATTTCTATGCGGTATGTGACGAGCTTATAAGTGGCAAAACTCCTTCCGACCACCATGCTGTATTCTTTATACTTGAGCTCAAGTAATTAATAGGAGAGCATAAAATGTTAAAGTATTTCAGAATAATTGCATTGATATTGGCGCTTTTGGTTCTGGTATGCTGCTTCTTTGCCTGCGATAAGAGTGATGCCGATGACTCTTCAAGCGAGAGCGGAAGCGAAAGCGTGGAGATCCCCTCCTTTGAGGAGACCGGTATAGTTACCGTGTTCGCAAACGGAGAATATCACCTTAAGCTGATGCGAAGCGAAACTGCTAACAGCACAGATAAGGAAGCATACGTAGCTTTCCGCGAGTTTCTCAATACGAAAACGGGCGTAAACCCCAAGCTTGAGACAGATTTTTCAAGCGCGTTTGAGGAAAAATACGACGGTCCCGCGATCCTTATCGGAGACACCAACTACGAGGAGTCCGAGACACTTAACGCAACAGTTAAAAACAATCAGTACGCCGCAAAGCTTATTGGTAACAAGTACGTTATCTCCTACAAATGTAAGGAAGGCTTTGATGAGGTATTCAGAAAGATAAAGCTCAAGCTCAACGCCTGCGAGAACGGATACATAACGATAGACGAAAGCTGGAATATCGAGGGTACGCTTGATGGAATATCCTTCGTTCCCGATATAAAGGGCGGCTGGGACGAAAGCTTTGAGGGCGGTCAGGGCTCTACCTACTGTCTCAAGGAGGACACGAGCCTTGCTCAGTATGAAAGCTATATAGAGGTGCTTGCGGCAAACGGCTTTGAGCATCACTCGGGCAAGCGTATTGCCGACTGCGCGTTCGATCTCTTCTACACCGAGGACACCATAGCTTACGTTATGTATTTCTCTGATACAGAGACGATAAAGATCTCGATGGATAAGAGAAGCACCTTCGCGCTTCCCACGCTTGAGGAAGATAACATCTACGAAAAGACCACCGATGCGACCATAACTCAGGTCGGACTCGGAGATTCTATCGATAACGGTATGCTTTATATCTCCAAGATGTCTGACGGAAGCTTTATCGTCATAGACGGAGGCATTTCCGCAGGATATATCTACGATTCACTCGTTAAGCTCTCAGGTCAAACCACCGGTATCCGCATCGCCGCGTGGCTTCTGACCCATCACCACAACGATCACGCTGAGGGCTTCCTCGCGACCTCCAGTAAATACGCCGACAGGCTTATAGTTGAGAAGGTAATACACTGTCAGCCAAGGCCCGATCAGCTCCGTCCCGGAGAGGGCTCGGATTACGAGGCGGTAAAGGACAGAATAGTCAACGGAATCAGAAACTTCAAGGCTACCAATCGCTCGCTTGAGCAGATAAAGGCGCATCCGGGTATGGAGATATATATTCGCGATGCAAAGATCACGGTGCTTGCAACGATAGACACGATCGAGCCGAGGATAATCTCTAACGTCAACAACGCTTCCATGGTATTCAGAATGGAGGTAGGAGAGAAGAGCATCATATTCCTTGGCGACTCTGAGCCTATGCAGACCAAGGCGATGTATGCGCAGTTTGGCGCGGAGAACTTCAGATGCGACGCTCTCCAACTCGCTCACCACGGCTACGGAAATACCAACACGGGTAACGATCAGAACGTTATCAACGAGGCGTCGGATGCGACGGTGGTATTCTGCCCCGTATCCACACACGACCTCACGAGCTCTGACGCAAACGTAATGGGTATGCCTCAGAACGCGCTCTTCTTCTATAACCCCGAGGTTACCGTACACGTCGGAGCAGAGGACAACGTTACGCTTGATCTCTACACGCTCGAGCAGATAGGCGAGCGCTGGGAGCCGAAGGAATAAAACTATTTTAACTAACTGATTATAAATAACCGCAGCCGCAGAGAGCTTTTTGAAGAAAAACGCTCTCTGCGGCATTTTTTGCCCTTAAAGCGCGATTATTTGTAAAAAATCCACAAAAACGAGGGCGATATTTCTATGCTTTGAGGTATGAAAAAACCAAAAAAGCTCTTGAAAAATATATATTTATGTTGTATAATAATAAAAAGGTTTGCTAAAATGAACCATTATGCCAGGTGAACCCCCAATGTATCTTTTGGGGAACTTGCAAAAAATATTTTATGTCTCTTCGCCACGGGCGAGGAGGGAGGAGGAAAAACCAATGGCTGTTATAGACACCAAACAAATCAGAAACATTGTACTGCTTGGACACGGAGGATGCGGAAAAACGTCGCTTGCAGAAGCAATGATATATATTACCGGCGGCTCCGACCGTCTGGGAAGAGTTGAGGACGGAAACACAGTATCTGACTATGATGCAGAAGAAACAAAGAGAGGATTTTCTCTTTCGGCTTCCTTGCTCAACACCACTTGGAAGGATTGCAAGATCAACATTATCGACGCTCCCGGCTACCTTGATTTCGTAGGCGAGGCTCAGCAGGCTCTCAGAGTTGCTGACAGCGCAGTTATCGTAGTTGACGGTAAGGCAGGCATCGAGATAGGAACAGAGCTTGCTTGGCACTATGCTGAGAGCGCAAATCTTCCCAAGGCATTCTTTATCAACAAGTTTGATGATAACGACGCGAGATTCGCTCACGTTCTCGACGCTCTCCACGTTACATTCGGTAAGCACGTATGCCCTCTCACCATTCCTATGGTAAAGGACGGCGTCGTTACAGGCTGTATCGACCTTATCGAGCAGAACGCGCACGTATTTGATAAGAACGGCAGACATAGCGTGGAGATCATTCCCGACGAGTCTATGGAAGCAGTTGAAAAGTACCGCGATATGCTTATGGAAGCAGTTGCAAGCACCGATGAGGACCTCATGGAGAAGTACTTTGGCGGCGAGGAGATCACTCCTATGGAAGCTACCAATGCGGTTCACGAGGGTATCATCAACGGTGATATCGTTCCCGTATTCTGCGGCGCGGCTACTAAGCTCTGGGGCGTTTGGACTATGCTTGACAAGATCACAGGCTCCTTCCCCCGCCACACCGCTAAGAAGGAAGAGACTCTTGCAAACGGTGATTCTATGGAGATCAGCGTTGACGGCGAGCCTGCAATGTTCGTATTCAAGACCGTCGCTGACCCCTTCGTAGGTAAGATGTCCTACTTCAAGGTCATGAACGGTACCGTTAAGCGCGATATGCTTATGAAGAACAACACCACGGGTGATGGCGAGAAGCTCGCTCACATCTATATTGTAAACGGTAAGAAGCAGGTTGAGGTCGACGAGCTTGCTTGCGGCGATATCGGTATGGTTGCAAAGCTCTCCAACACCAACACAAACGATACTCTGACCTGGAACAACGAGTTCTCTTACGCTCCTATTACTTATCCCACCCCTTACTATACGAGAGCAATGATCCCTGCAAGCGCTAAGGACGAGGGCAAGATCTCCCAGAGTATCGCTAAGATGCTTGAGGAAGACCTCACTCTCAAGTACGAGAACGATGCAGAGACAAAGCAGATGCTCATCTCGGGCCTTGGCGATATGCACCTTGCAGTTCTCGCTGCTAAGCTTAAGAACCGCTTCGGAGTAACCGTAAACTACGACGTTCCCAAGGTTGCTTACCGTGAGAAGATCACGAAGAGAGTTGACGTTGAAGGAAAGCACAAGAAGCAGAACGGCGGTTCCGGTCAGTACGGTCACGTTAAGATCCGCTTCGCTCCCGCTGATTGCGAGGGACTTGAGTTCACAGTATCTGTTGTCGGCGGTACGGTTCCGAAGAACTTCTATCCCGCAGTAGAGAAGGGACTTCAGGACGCTATGGTAAAGGGTATTGCAGGCTTCCAGCTCGTTGGACTTGCTGCTGATCTTTACGACGGCTCTTACCACGACGTTGACTCTGATGAAATCTCCTTCAAGACCGCGGCAAGCATCGCGTACAAGAAGTGCCTTGAGCTTGCAGCTCCCGTTCTTCTCGAGCCTGTCGGAGATATGGATATTACCATCCCCGATTCTCTCGTGGGCGACGTAATGGGCGACCTCAACAAGCGCCGTGGCGCAGTTATGGGTATGGATCCCGCTGCAAGAAAGGGCTACACCACCGTTCACGCAGTAGCTCCTAAGGCAGAGATCGTTGAATATCCCATCGCTCTCCGCGCAATGACTCAGGGTAGAGGAAGCTTTGAGTTCAACGTAACCGGCTACGACACAGTTCCCGCTAACATCGCGCAGAAGATAGTTGAGAACTACAAGAAGGAAAATGCGTAATTAAAAATTCACAAGCCTGTTGCATCTGCAACAGGCTTGTTTTTATTTAAAAAAGTAAAAAGAAAATGTATTTTTGTATTGACATTTAGAGGAATAAGTGCTATAATCTCAAAGGTCAAAATAAACTTACCGTAAATACGGTATCAGGAGATATAAATGGAAACCCTTCTTACACTTTCAGTTGCATTATTCTTGGGCTTGATGCTCTCACGCCTTGCTAAGCTCGTCAAGCTCCCTGCAGTAACCGCGTATCTCGTTGCGGGAATTCTCGTCGGACCTTATTGCCTTGGTGCGTTCGGCATTGAGGGACTCGGCTTTACAAGTATGGAGAACGTTGAATCCTTTTCTCTGATCGGCGACGTGGCACTCGGATTTATCGCATTCTCAATAGGTAACGAGTTCCGTCTCGCTCAGCTTAAAAAAACGGGTAAGCAGGCAACCGTCATCGGTATAATCCAGGCGGTGTTCACCACGCTTCTCGTCGATGCCGCACTTATCGGTGTGCATCTTCTCAACCCCGAAAAGTTCCCGCTCCCCGCAGCACTCGTGCTTGGCGCGGTAGCGGCGGCGACTGCTCCTGCGGCAACGCTGATGGTAGTCCGTCAGTATAAGGCAAAGGGACCTCTTACAGACATTCTGCTTCCTATAGTCGCACTTGACGACGCAGTCGGACTCGTGCTTTTCGCAGTATCCTTCGGAGTTGCAAAGGCACTCATTCACGGTAAGGTAGATATTCTCTCAGTTGTGCTTGAGCCGATCCTTGAGGTAGTGCTCTCTCTCCTGCTCGGTCTCGTTATGGGACTTCTCTTTACCTTCTTTGAGAAGTTCTTCCACTCGCGCTCAAAGAGACTTTCAATGTCTGTAACCTTCGTGTTCGTTACGGTAGCGCTTTCAATGATGAAGTTCGAGATAGGCGGAGTTCATATCGCTTTCTCCTCGCTTCTCGTTTGTATGATGCTCGGAACGGTGTTCTGCAACGCCTGCGATTTCTCCGAGGAGCTTATGGACAGAGTAGAGAGATGGACGGCGCCGCTTTATATTCTCTTCTTCGTTATCAGCGGTGCAGAGCTTGAGCTTTCGGTATTCACCGATATTGCGATAGTAGGCATCGGACTTGTGTATATCATTTCGCGCTCGGCAGGTAAATATCTTGGCGCATTCGGCAGCTCAAAGGCGGTCAAGTGCGAGAAAAATATAGTGACTTACCTTGGTATCACACTTCTTCCTCAGGCGGGAGTTGCGCTCGGTATGGCGAGCAAGGCTCACGAGCTTGGAGATCAGGGAATAATAGTATCCAATATCACGCTTATGGCGGTGCTGATATATGAGATAGTAGGCCCCGTGCTTACCAAGATATCCTTGCAGAAGGCAGGAGAGATCGTGCCCGAGGGCAAGGTCAGCGCCAGAGAAGAGGCGAGAAAAATACTCGCTGAAAAGAGTAAAAAGATCAAAAAATAATATATACAAAAGCAAAAAGCAGAGAATTTTTTGAAATTCTCTGCTTTTTAGTATGTAATCTTTCTCTTCGCGAAGAGAGAGAGTGCTTTGTTTACGTTCGTGATAACTACGTCAGTCGTCAGACGGAGCTTGGGGTTCTCGGCGCGGCTGTTGACCTTCTTTATTCTTGCAAGGACGAATTCCTTGTCCTCATAGCCGTTTGCAAACGCCTTGGAAAGAATCTTGTGGGCGTGCTCGTAGCCTTCCTTGATCATATCGTCTATCGACTGGGAGGTTATGAAGAAGGAGTTCTTGATATTGTTCATATCAGGAAAGGTTATCTTGATTATCTTCTTGTCAAAGGCGTTGCTCTCAAACTTGTAGCCGATGTCGTCGAAATATATGCAGATAAGATAGTCAAGCTTGTGCTTGGTGATGGGGTGGACGGGAATATTGTCCACGAATCCACCGTCGTAGAAGCTGCAATCGTCAAGCTTTACCGATTTGTTGTAGATGGGGAAGGCAACGCTCGCGCGCAGATAGTCGGTAACGTAATCGCGCGGTATCTTCGAGAGATCTCTGTACTGAACTGCCTTGTTCTTAATGTCAAAGAGCGCGGTGTAGAAGGTGGAGTCAAGCTGGTTGCCGCCGCTTACGAGATTTCTGATGTCCTCCTGAAGAGCGGCACTTCGGAGTATCTTGGTTATAAACGCCTTTTCCTCTTCCTTGCAGAAGTTTTTCCACATGTCAGTTATAAACTCAAGCTGATCGGTAGCAAAGGCGTAGCCGTTTAGCGTTCCTATAGATGTGGTGCTCATATAGCGGATCTCGCTAAGAGGGATAAACTCAGAAAGAGCCTGAAGTGCTCCAAGCTGATAAGCGCCCTTTGCAAAGCCGCCTGCCAAAACAAGACCTATTCTCATGGCTCCTCCTTTCGCTAAAACACCTGTGTAGCGCACAGTGTCTCAAATTACAACATACATAAACATTATACCTCAAAAAAGGTGCTTTGTCAACATCGTTTTAATATTTTGGCAATTATTTTCTAACAAAGCAAGTAAAATTTCCCAATATCAAGAAAAACAAAGACCGCCCTGCGAGAGTGCAGGGCGGTGTGATTTTTAAATTCAGCTTTCAACCTTGGGGAGTCTTGCAAAGCTTGCTTCAAGCTCCTCGTCGGTGGGCGCGTAGTCGGTCATCTGACCGTTGTGGAAGCGCTCGTAGGCAAACATATCAAAGTATCCCGTTCCGGTAAGACCGAAGACGATAGTCTTTTCCTCGCCGGTCTCCTTGCACTTGAGTGCCTCGTCCATAGCGACCTTGATGGCGTGAGAGCTTTCGGGCGCGGGGAGAATACCCTCAACGCGTGCGAAATATTCAGCCGCGGCAAATACCGAGGTCTGCTCGACCGAAACTGCCTCCATAAGTCCCTGATCGTAAAGCTCGGAGAGGGTGGAGCTCATTCCGTGATAGCGCAGACCGCCCGCGTGGGTAGCCGCGGGAATAAAGTTGCTTCCAAGCGTGTACATCTTAGCCATGGGACATACAGCGCCGGTGTCGCAGTAGTCGTAGGCGTATCTGCCTCTGGTAAGGCTGGGGCAGGACATAGGCTCTACAGCGATAAATCTGTAGTCTGCTTCGCCGCGAAGCTTCTCGCCCATAAAGGGAGCGATAAGACCTGCGAGGTTAGATCCGCCGCCTGCACAGCCGATGATGATATCAGCCTTTACGCCGTATTTGTCAAGCGCCGCCTTGGTCTCAAGACCGATGATAGACTGATGAAGCGCTACCTGATTGAGCACGCTTCCGAGCACGTAGCGGTAGCCTTCCTTAGCCGTTGCCGCCTCGACCGCTTCAGAGATAGCACAGCCAAGGCTTCCCGAGGTACCGGGATGCTCGGCGAGTATCTTTCTGCCGACTGCAGTTTCCATAGAGGGCGAGGGGGTTACCGACGCTCCGTAAGTACGCATTACCTCGCGTCTGAAGGGCTTTTGCTCGTAGGAGCATTTTACCATATATACCTGACAGTCAAGTCCGAGGTATGAGCAAGCCATCGAGAGAGCGGTGCCCCACTGACCTGCGCCGGTCTCGGTAGTAACGCCGCGAAGGCCTTGCTTCTTTGCGTAGTACGCCTGAGCGATAGCAGAGTTGAGCTTGTGGCTTCCGCTCGTGTTGTTGCCCTCGAATTTGTAGTATATCTTCGCAGGGGTCTGCATTTTCTCCTCAAGGCAGTAGGCTCTTATCAGAGGCGCAGGGCGGTACATTTTATAGAAATCGCGTATCTCGTCGGGGATAGGGAAGTACGCGGTGGTATCGTCAAGCTCCTGACGTACAAGCTCCTCGCAGAATACTTCTGAGAGCTCTTCTGCGGTTATCGGCTTGTGAGTATCTCCGTTGAGGAGAGGTGCGGGCTTCTTCTTCATATCGGCTCTTACGTTGTACCAAGCGTGAGGAAGCTCGCTTTCTTCAAGATAAATTTTGTAAGGGATCTTCTGTTCAGACATCACTATGTCTCCTTTCTTTGAGGGGGCGAAAACAAAAAAGTCCGTCCCGCAATAAATTTGCCGGGACAGGACTCGTGATCCTGCGGTGCCACCCTGCTTGGCGAAATCTCGCCCACTTACGCATACGAATTATATGCTGACCTTGCTTACGGTAGGTCATCCGTCGCACATACTCCAAAAAATTTGTTTCCGATTGCCCTCGAAGGTCCATTCAGCCGAGTTTTCCTGCCGCGATCACACCATCCGCGACTCTCTGAGAGGAAGGGAGAACAGCCTACTTACTCCTTCTCAACGGTTTAGATAGATTTTATCACACTAAAGCTGTTTTGTCAATATGTTTTTGAAAATTTCTTGGTTAGTTTGAGTTAGAGTTTTTCTGCCACTTTCTTAGAAGAAAGCCTGCTACAAGCAGCGACGAGTTTTGCATTTTGCTTGCAAAAACGCAAAACGTCGTGGCGCAAAGAACTTGAATGAAGGAGAATTTTATAGAGAGCGCCTTAGAAAAGTTTAGCTCAAGCCTTTACAAAGGCTTGTCGAGAGCCGCCGACGAAACGGCGGTCGCTCGCGCACGAGCGAAATCTTTCGTGCGGCGTTTCTCTTTTGTTAACTTGCCGTTTGAGCATAGCAAAATAGGCATGCCGGCGGAGAGGGGGATGCAAAGAAGACCTCTCAGGCGGTTACACCGCCAGCTCTCCTGAAAGGAGAGCCTTTATGTTAGTTTTAGCATAACTGAGCGCAATCTTACACAAAGCCTCGCCCTTCGGGAGAGGTGTCGGCGCATGCCGACGGAGAGGGTGCTCGGTTCACTCTCCTTAAGTGAGAGGTTTGTAAAAATTGTTAATGATAACTAATAAAACCGCCGCGTGCGCGGCGGTTTATTGATTTATTCGGTGGGAGTCTCCGTAGGCACGAGGTGATACTTTTCTTGATCCTCAAAGTATTTTTTATATCCCGATACCTTAATGGCAGGTACGTATATCTTGGCGTATATCTTATTGCCGTTGTCCGCGTCACCCGTATATTTATAGAACGCATAGAATGGAAGTATTTCCATGTTGTTAAAGCCTCTGACGTATTCGAGATCAACGTGATCGTAGTCCTTGAAATCTACAGGTGCTTGCTCCTGCATACACAAGGTGCAGGAATGTCCGCCGAAAACGTATCCCTTGTAAAGCAGCTCCTCAGCATCCTCAAGCGAGATCGCCTTCAGCTTTTTGACGGGAACGTATCTGGCGTAGGGATCGCTCATAAAATCCGTGTATCTTATGGAAACGTCGGAAATTATATCCTCGTCGGTATTTTCACCCATATATCCAAGGCTGCCATCAAATTCAAGCGCAATATAGTCCGATACGGGAGTGTCCAAGTGATTATTTAGCGGATGCGCGTCCGAATCGTAGAAATAAACGTATATATCCACATCTGCGGACGAACCGCTTTGGTGATAGTCTCTCAGTATCTTTATATCGCTGAACTCGGTACCGAAAATATAAAACAGCTTTTCTTTTATAGGTTCAAGATCCTGTATGATCTCGGCATCGCTTTTTCTTTTATCCACCTCAATAACAAGATCGCTGCTCGGAAGGTGATAGAGATGAAAGTCTTTGCTCGTAGAGTCTTGCGAAAAATGCATATTCTCCAAGGATGCAAGCGTGGCTATAGAGTCATTGATCCTTTTAGTCTCGTATGCAGGGACGGCAACGTTCATTTCGGCGCAAAGCTTTGGCAGAACATAGGAAATAAAATCATGGAATTCCTCTTCGTCGATCGCTTTTCCTGCGTTTCGCATTTCATAAACCGTGAGATACTTTTCTGTTGTCAGAGCGTCTATATACAGATATTTTTCATCGGGGACGAAAACTTGGGTATAGGCTTTGGTAGCACCGTCGAAATTGCCTTCACCAAAAAAATCACCCACTTGCTCGGCGCTGTATATCATATTGGACACGGGAACGTTGTTCTTGTTGAAAATATAAGAAAAGGGCGAAATAGCAATGCCTGCCACGATGCAGATGCATGCCGCAAGGAAAGCTAAGCGTTTTATTCGTCTGTTTATGATGGAGGTCATCGGCTTTGCGCTCTGCGGAGAGGCTTCGACGATGAATTCGTCGTCGATAAGATCAAACGAGCGGTGAAGCTTTTCGTTTCTTTCGTTGTTTCTCATATACAGATGCCCTCCTTTTCGAGATGATCGCGGAAACGCTTACGCGTGCGCGAGAGGGTGGATTTGACCGTGCCGACGGGGATAGAATAATCGGCGGCAATCTCAGCTATCGCGCTGTTGTACCAATAACGGCGGACGAATACTATCCTCGTATTCGCGTCAAGCGAGCGCAGAAAGGCGTTTATTGACTCGCGAAGCGCGACGTCGTCCGCTTCCTCGGGCATCGTGCTTGCATCGGGGAGCATTTCACTCACCTCGTCAAGAACGGCGACGTATCCCTCGGCGCGCTTTTCTCTGGCTTTGTAGGAGAGACGGTTGAGCGCGAGATTTCGCGTTATTCTGCCAAGATACGCAGAAAGCGCGTTAGGCTTCTGCGGCGGCATAGTTTCCCACGCGCGCAAGTAAGTGTCGTTGACGCATTCCTCGCTATCTGGGTCTGAGTGAAGGATGTTATATGCAATAGCGTAGCAATATTTTCCGTATTTTAGGTCGGTTTCGGATATTGCATCCTCCGCGCGTTCCCAAAACAGCTCGATTATTCTACTGTCTTCCACGTTGTTACCTCCGTTTTACTGTTGTGCTTTGAAGTTCCTTCACTATTAAAGACAATTTTTCGCGCGAAAAGGTTGCACTAAAATCTCTTTTTTTCATTATATCACATATTTTTTTGCTTTTCAATAGCTAAATGAGATGGAAGCGAAGACTCAAGGGAAAAAAGAAAACCGCCGCGTGCGCGGCGGTTTGTGCTTTTGAATTATTCCTCAAGTGCCTTGAAGTGAGGGCAGGGGATCTCGAGGTTCTTCTTTACGGGGCAAGCCCATCTTACAGCGTTCTTGATAACCTTCTGAACGTTCTCGTTCTGGAAGGACTTGTTGGTCTCGTGACCGGGCTGGAAGTAGAAGATTCTGCCGTTGCCGCGTGTGAATGTGCAACCGCTTCTGAATACCTCGCCGCCGTTGAACCAGCCCATGAAGATGATATCCTCGGGATTGGGAATATCGAAGGGCTCGCCGTACATCTCCTCGGGGTCGAGAACGAAGGTCTCGTCAACTCCTGCAGCGATGGGGTGGTTGGGCTTAACAGTCCAGATACGCTCTCTTGCGCCGTCTCTCCACTTGAGATTACAGGTGGTGCCGCAGAGCTTGCGGAAGATCTTGGAGTGGTGTCCCGAATGGAGAACTACGAGTCCCATTCCGCCGAGAACAGCCTTATGTACTCTGTCTACTATCTCATCGGGTACCTTGTGATGAGCCATGTGTCCCCACCAGACCATAACGTCTGTGTCGTCAACTACTGCCTGAGTAAGACCGCACTCCTCGTCGTCGAGAGTTGCGGTGCGAACCTCGATGTCGTCGCACTCAAGTACGCTTGCGAGGTAAGCGTGAAGACCGCCGGGGTAGAGCTCAAGTACTCTGGGGTCGGTTTTTTCGTGACAATTTTCGTTCCAAACTGTAACCTTCATTTTTTTCTCCTTTGTGAATTTAAAAATTCTATCAAGAAAATTATACCACCGTAAGCGCTATATGTCAAGAGAAATAACAGTATTTTATGCCCGTAAGGCTTGATTTTTTTAGAGCTAAAGCAGTTGATGAGGCGTGGTTTTTTGTAAATATCCCTTGACTTTTAGGCGTGGATAAATTATAATATTAATGTTGAATTTTATGTGTTTTTGGAGAGAAAAATGTCTGCTGAGAAAAAAACGAGCAAGATGTCCTTGCTCAAACGCTTTCTTCCTTATTACAAGAAGTACAAATGGATACTTCTGCTCGATCTTTTCTGTGCGGCGCTGACTACGCTTTGCGAGCTCGTGCTGCCTATGCTGGTCCGCGAGATAACGGGTGCGGCATCCGCAACGCCCATGGCGCTCACGCTTGAGCTGATACTCCGCTGCGGAATTCTTTATCTCGTTCTCCGTGTGATAGACACCACTGCCAACTACTATATGGCGTCTATCGGTCATATCATGGGTACTCGACTTGAGACTGATATGCGCCGCGACCTCTTCGGACATTTACAGAAGCTTTCTTTTTCATATTACGACAACGCCAAGGTCGGTACGCTTATGTCGAGGATCACGAGCGACCTCTTTGACGTTACCGAGTTCGCGCACCATTGCCCTGAGGAATTCTTCATCGCGGGCATCAAGATAGTCTGCTCCTTCGTTCTTCTTTGCTCTATCAATATCTGGCTGACTCTCATAGTCTTTGCGGTCATACCGCCTATGATACTCGTGCTTGGCTTCTTTAACTCAAGAGTGAAGTCGGGATTTCGCGAGTCGAGAAAGCAGGTCGGTGAGCTTAACTCACAGATAGAGGACAGCCTGCTCGGCATCCGCGTGGTAAAATCCTTTGCCAACGAGGCGGTCGAGGAGGAGAAGTTTGAGGGCGGAAACCTGAAGTTCCTCAAGATAAAGACCAAGGTATATCACATAATGGCAGGCTTCCAGGCGTCCACGAGACTCTTTGAGGGCATTATGTACATCATCGTGGTGGTCGTTGGCGCGCTCTTTATAATGAAGGGCGAGAACGGCATCACGGTTGCCGACTATATGGCGTATCTTATGTTCGTAAGCACCTTGCTTACCTCTATCCGCCGCATAGTAGAGTTTGCCGAGCAGTTCCAGCGCGGTATGACGGGCATCGAGCGTTTCTGCGAGATAATGGACATCGAGCCCGAGATAGCAGACGCGAAGAACGCTGAGGACATCGGTGAGGTCAAGGGTGACATTGAATTCTCAGGTGTTTCCTTCCATTACGAGAGCGAGTCGAAGAACGTTATCACCTCGCTTGATCTGTCGGTCAAGGCGGGCGAGAGCATCGCGCTCGTCGGCCCCTCGGGCGGCGGCAAGACCACGCTCTGCTCGCTCATACCGAGATTTTACGAGCTGAGTGAGGGTAAGATACTCATAGACGGAAAGGATATAAGAGAGGTCACGCTCTCGTCGTTGCGCTCGGCTATCGGCGTTGTGGCGCAGGACGTTTATCTCTTCTCGGGAAGCATCCGAGAGAATATTGCCTACGGCAAGAAGGACGCTACCGACGAGGAAATACGAGAGGCGGCACGCCTTGCAGGCGCTGACGAGTTTATAGAGGCGCTTCCCGACGGCTACGACACCTACGTTGGCGAGCGCGGTGTGAAGCTTTCGGGCGGACAGAAGCAGAGGATTTCTATCGCTCGCGTGTTCCTTAAAAATCCCCCTATACTTATTCTAGACGAGGCGACGAGTGCGCTTGACAACGAGAGTGAGAGACTCGTACAGCAGTCTCTTGAGGCGCTCGCGAAGGGAAGAACGACCTTTACTATCGCTCACCGCTTGACTACCGTTCGCAACGCGGATAGAATTCTCGTGCTTACCGAGGACGGAATTGCCGAGTCGGGCAAACACGAGGAGCTCGTAGCCAAGGGCGGCATTTACAGCGAGCTTTACCGTATGTATTCCAATATGTAAAAGGATTTTTGGAGATCTATAAATGAATTCTGACACCTTAGTGAAATGCGGATACTCTGCTAAAGATGTAATGGCGGTTGAAATACCGATATATCTTATGATGCTCTCTCCGCACGATAAAATTATTTCTCGCGTATATCCCGAAGCGCTTGAGCTGTCTCTTGACGGCTTCTCACGAGAGCAGATAGAGGAGATAAACGAGCATCTGCGCTCTTACACCGAGAAGATACTTCTTACCGAAAAAGAGGGCAGGATATGGGGCTTTGTGCCCTCAGTATTCCCATCCTCAACCTTATGTCCGTTATTTGTTACCGACGAGGCTATCCTCAGCGCAGCAGATCTCTTGAGGCTTTTGAGGGAAGAGGAACTCCAAGGATATTTCACTCTCTCTGACAGTATCTCTACGCGCCCGTCAAGAATGAGCGAGCGACTTTTGGGGATCAAGGAGAGATACGGGGAATTTTTGAGTGCTCTTATCTCAGCATTCTCGCACATGTCGTCACTTGACAACGTGGGTGCTGAGGACGCACGAGATGAGCTTTATAAAAGAATATACGCCGTCTCGCGCATCACGGGATGCCCCGTGGAGAGCATTGATGAGAAGGTTGAAGACTCGGACTATACAAAGACCGATCTTCCGCTTTTCGTTGCCTTTCTGTTTTGCTTTTTGGCTTTTGCTAAAAGAAATTCTCGGCTCAGAAGCGTTGATATTTCACTTTCCTCCTCGTCTTCGGCGGCGGTGATCACGATAAGCTCTGACGTGCAGGGAAGTATAACTCTTGCAGACGAGCTTGTGGAATGGGAGGCGCTTAGTGCCGAGAGAAATATGATGTTTGGCTTTGACGTAGAGGATAATAGGCTGAGCATAACCTTTCAGCCTCTCAGACGGGATTGGTCGTATCTCGGACTAAAACAGAAGATAAGCTTCTTTGAATAAACAAAATAAAAAGGCTGAGAATTTAGCGACGGGCTCTAAAGGACAGTTTTGAGAATTCGTTACCTACCGACAGAAAATAGACAGAGAATGTTTTTGCTTTCTCTGTCTATTTTTCTTGACAAGCACTGCATTTGTAGACACAACTGCCTTTATGTATACTAATTCACAAATTTATGATATAATTATTTCAAAGAAATATTCAAAATCGTCTTAACCGTTTTATCTTTCAAACGACTATATGTATGAAGGCGCCTGAAAACGGAAATGGAGAATCAAATGGATAGTATAAAACTTGAACAACTAATAACGGAAAATATGAAGTCGATATTCGGCTTCGCTTTAACAAGGCTCGGAAACGTAACTGAAGCAGAATGGCTTGCGAGCGATATACTTTATGAAATAGTCAGATCAGCTCCGAACCTAAAAGATGAGGAACGTTTTTACGGCTTTATGTGGAAAATTGCGGAGAATGTTTATATGGACTATCTTCGCAAAAAAGCAAAAACTGCGAACCGTACCGCGGAGCTCGATGAAAATATCGCTGATGAATCAAAGTCTGTTTTGGATGAAATCGTCAAAAAAGAAGAACTAAATCTTCTTCGACGAGAACTCTCATTGTTGTCAAAGCAATACCGTGAGGCAACTGTTTTATACTATATTGAAAATCTCTCCTGTTCCGAAGTAGCGAAAAAATTACAGATCAGCACGGAAA
>JAFVRA010000030.1 GCA_017504545.1 Clostridia bacterium
GTACTTATCTCTTGTTGTTCAATTTTCAATGACCGTCTCCGCCGCGTTTCCCGCGACAGCCTGAGTATTATATCATATCTCGGTTCCCCGAGTTATAATCTTTCGAGCTATTCTTTCTTAGCTTCTCTTACTTTGTTGAGTATATAAACTCATGAGTTTTTCTAAAAACTCATTCTTTGACGAGATTAGTATTTCGCACTTACAATTGCTTTGTACTTATCTCTTGTTGTTCAATTTTCAATGACCGTTGCTACCGCTTTTTCGCGACAGCCTTGTTATTATACCACACTCTTAACCTCTTGTCAATACCTTTTTAAAACTTTTTTCAAATTTTTTCTCGGGGTTTTGACAGGGCCTTAAGTGCTGTATTTCGCCGCCCTCTCGGACAGCTTTCCTATTTTACCACTCTTCTCCCTTTTTGTCAAGTATTTTTTGAGAATTTTTTAGTTTTTGTAAATTATGCTAATCAAAGACCTATTCAAAAGAGGATTTTTGAGCAAAAAGATGGTAACACTATAAAAAACTCTCGTCTAAGGGGGACTTATGCTTACAGTTTTACTTCGCACAATGCTTATATACGCGCTTTTACTGATAGCCATGCGGCTTATGGGCAAACGGCAGATAGGCGAGCTTGAGATCTCTGACCTCGTTACTACCTTTCTGGTTTCGGAAATAGCCTCTCTGCCGATAACCGAGCCAGAGCTGCCACTTTCTCACGCCATCATTCCGACCATCGTTCTGCTTGCCTTCGAGGTCTTTATATCCTTTCTTCTCTCGCGATTCCCGCGCTTGAAGGGACTTTTCAGCGTTCGTCCGTCTACGCTCATCAAGGACGGTGAGCTATGCCAGAAATCCATGAGCGATGCGAGGCTCTCCTTTGACGAGCTTTTCAGCGAGCTGAGGCGGCAGGGTGTTGACGATATTTCAAAGATAAAATACGCTATTCTTGAGCAGAACGGCAATATTACGGTGATACAGAAGGCAAAATATCAGCAACCGAGCGCAGAGCAGCTCCATCTCAAGACAAAGGAGAGCGGACTTTTCCACGTTATCATCGACCACGGCGCAATAAACAAGCACGGGCTCTCACAGCTCAGTATCAGCAAGGAACAGATATCCGACGAGCTGCAGAAAAAGGGGCTGCGCATCTCTGATGTATATTTAATGATGATAAACGACGCGGGCGAGCGCAAAATAATCCCGAAGGAGAAAAAATAATGAAATCTTTTATTACCGCACTTATACTGCTTCTGCTCCTTATCGGGACGGTTACGGTAAATGCTATATATATAGGAAGCATTTGCGACGAGATCGCGGGGGAAGCCGAGGATCTCTCAGAGGGTGGATACGACGGCGAGAAGGTCTCGCGCCTGCTTGATCTTTGGAAGAAGAACGAGAGCTTGATGAGTCTCAGCGTTGAGGCTGACGAGCTCAAGCGCATGAATGATCTCATCTCTTCCCTGCCAACGCTTAAAGAAAAGACAAGCTCCGATGAATTCATCAGAGCTTGCCTGCTTATATCCGATCTTTGCGATGAGCTTTCAAGCTACGAGCGGATATCATTTGAGAGCATTCTGTAGTGCTACGTAGCTCTCGTGGTATTTTTCTACGAGCTCTGTCGAAAGCATACCGTAGTAGCTTTCCTGCCTTGAGTACCTGCCAACCGTCTTGCTTGACGTACATTCTACGCTCTCGGAATATATAAGATTTTCTATTTTGTTTGAGGTCGTACCGTAAGTAACTCTTGAGATCACATCTATACTTCCGTCTCCGAGGCTGGTGCCCGAGAGCAGAAGTATCTCGTCACCGTGGTAGGTTATGTTCTCTCCCGAGCGATCGTCTATGCGGATACGCCAACTCTTTTTGTCGCTCGCGACAGCACTCACCCACACGCTTCCGTCGCGTTGCTCGGCGCTGACCGACGAGAAATCGGCGGTATTGTAGAGCACAGGCAGGCTCAAGCCGTTGCCGACGTCAACTGCGAAAAAGCTACGGCTCGTCGGGCAATTCAGCCTGATATCGTCTATCAGCGAATTCTTCACGGGAAAAAAGCAGATAATGCTGCTCTCTGTCTTTCGGATAGTTTCGCCAAGACCTGCGAGCAGACCAATGTCAAGATCACCAACGTGATCTGCAAATCCAAACGCGAGTCCTATGCTACTCTTGCTGTAGTCCAAGACTACGCTTCCCTCAAAAGTAGCGCCCGAGGCGCTCTGACAAGTATCCGACACGAAGGATGCCGCGGCAAGTGAGAGCCCGTAAAGGTCGGGCGCGCTTATCACGATATTTCCGCCGGTAGCGGATATTTTTGCCGCGTTTCCGCGCGAAGCGTCGAGAAGCAAGCAGATGCACTTGCTTCTTTCGGGAGCATAGCTCTTAGATACCTCTGCCCGGAGCGTATAACCGCTGCTATTGTTCAGATATTTGCAAACGAGATCGGCGATCTCGTAGCTCTCGCGGCAGTAAACTACAGTATATTCGTATATCGGATAGCCGTTGAGCGTCATTACGTCGGTCTCATACTCTCCGTACACCTCAAAGTGCGCGTCCTCGCTCATAAGTGCGGCGTGGCTCGCGCCGGGAAGGATATCACTTGTGAATTTTTGAATTGCCGCAAGCGTTGCGCGCTCACTCTTTCCACCAAGGACTATAGAGCCGCGATCGTAGCGACAGATATAATCCCCGTCGCGCAGAGGCTCGGTATTTTCCTTGGATATCAGGCGTGAGGTGTATCCGACGAGTATCTCGAAGGTTCCGTCTACCGTCGGCTCGGAATCGTATTTGAGAAAGGTACCGATTCCCGTTTTATCGGCTATAGAATCGGCAAGTGCCTTAGCCTCAGCAGACAGCTCTACACCCGAGTCTCGCGGAATTACCACGTAGATAGCGCTTGCAAACGCCTCTCCGCTCATCTCTCCCTCAGAGGTTGAAAGCAAGAGCTGATCGAATTCGTCAAGCCCGCTTTCCTGCTTTCTGCAGGAGACTAAAGCAAGGCTCAGCACGAGCATCGCCGAAAGCAGTACAATTAAAATCAAGCGTCTTTTCATAGCGTCACCTGCAGTCAAAGCGCGAGCCTATAATCTTTGGAATATCTCTTCCGTAGCCTGCTTCGCTTATCTTCATAAGCAGCGCCTCGCTCTTATCTCGCTTTACCGCAAACCTGACCTCAACGTCCGCGCCAAAATCGGTGCCGTCTATCACGGCGGCGGCATTAGAGAGAATATTTGAATATTTCTGATACTCAGAGTATCCACAACGAAGCAAAAACTCAGAATAGGGCTCGTAGGTGACTACCTTGCCGCCCTCGATAGCTATAGCGGTGGCGTGAGAATACGCGCGCACGAGTCCGCCCGCGCCAAGCAGAATTCCGCCAAAATAGCGCGTGACTACCACGCAAACGTCGCCAACTCCGCTCTTGCGGATAGTCTCAAGCATCGGCACGCCCGCAGTTCCCTGCGGCTCACCGTCATCCGAGTATCTCGCCACTATGCCGCCCTTAAGGAGATAGGCAAAGCAATTATGCGTAGCGTCAGAGTATTGCTTTTTCATTTGCTTAATGAATGCAAGCGCTTCTTCCTCGGTGTTCACGTGCAAGGCGTGTCCGATAAAGAGCGAGCGCTTTTCCTCAAATTCCACGTGCGCCTCTTGGCTTATCGTGGTGTACTGCTCGGGAAGCTCTGCCATATTCTTCTCCTTTCATAGCGTTTTAGTTATTTCTCAAACGTAAAGTACCTCGTAATTATAGGAGACCTTACCGTCGGTAAGGTAAGTGCCGAGAAGCTCGCGCGCATTGTAGCTATCAACCGCGTAAATTCCGTCCACCGAAGGTATCTCGCCGTATATTGCTCTGTATATCATGTGCGCGCCGACAAGCCCCGCAAGCTCGGTGCTGTGCTGATGCTCGTCGTTGATGCAGAAGTTCCATCTGTCTATACCGCTCTCGATAAGCGCATCGACCTCTGCCTTCCAGTCAAGCATAAAGAGCTCGGGGCAGGACTGATTTGCTCTCTTTATAACGCTTCTCTCCTCGTTGTGCGCGGGGAATACCACGAGAGTCGTGTCAGACTCGTTACAAGCCACGCGTAGAGTCTTGAGGTGATCTACCTCGGGATTACTGTAAAATCCGCAAATAAATACGCCCTTATATAGACCGCTGCGGATAGCGTCCATTACCGCGGCGTCCTCAACGTAGGTCTGCACGCTTGCATATCCGCGAGATACGGGAGAGACTGCGAGGTTCTTATTATTAACGGCTATCATCTCGCGAAGGATACCGCCGATATTGGAAGAGGCAATAAAGCTGTTGCCGAGAATGAGTATCGGCTTATCCTGAAGCTCCGCGAGACTGCCGAGAAGTCCGTCCTCGTTGCCGTAAAGCTTGACCGAGACGTAGAGCGCGTCTGCCGCGTTAGCGTCAACCTCCTCGTATTTAGCGGTGAGCGTAAGCACTCTCGTGCTCTCACCGTCTGCAAAGCTGTATTTAAATCTGTATCTGAACTGAGTGCTCTTGCCAGATCCCTTGCTCTCTACCGTCTTCGTGACAGAGAGGCTGTCGGAATGCTTGCGAGTGAACTCGTCCTCTTTCTTCCAGGCGTCAATATCGTCGGCGTCGTCCTTAACTATCTCGCCTATCGTGTTACCGTCGCGGATGATGTCGTATCCGTTCTCGGTCTTCTCAAAGCTCCATTCGGTAGATACCGAAAGAGACAAGTCAGTCTCTGCGCCTTCCACGCTGATATGGCGCTCAATATAAGACTTGGTGGGATGGCACTTTATCTCCCAATAGCGAACGGGCGCCTCCTCTTTAGACGTGTCCTTCTCGTCATCGGTCTTGTTGTTATCATCTGTCGTCTCCCCGTCGTCTATCGGATCTCTCTCGATATCCACGGGATCGCCGAAAAGATTACAACCGCAAAGCATCATAGAAAGAACGAGGCAGAGCGCGATAAGTGCAAATAAAGCTTTTTTCATAGCATCCTCCAAATTATAAATAGTGTTGAATTTATTATACACTATTCAGGCGATATTGTCAACAGAAAGTGTAAGTAAAGAAAGAAGAAAGGCAATATCCCCCGAAATCTTGCAAACAGACTTCGGGGGAATATAGTTTTATTTTGTCTTAAACCTCATCATCCAAAGATTTGGTCGTGATAAATACTCCTCGCCGTTTCGTTTATCTTCCTTAATTCAAGGAGTATTTCAGCCAACAGCTCTTTTTCTGAAAGCTGCATAAGTTCTTACTTTTCCCGTGCACGCTTATCATTAGCGCTTTCAAAAAGCTCGTTTATCCGATCAATAAAGCTATCTCCTCAAAACAAAAAAGTGCGCCAACCGAAGCTGACGCACAAAAAACGCGCAGCTCCAACTGTCGCCAAACAAAATCTTTTACCGTACCAATGCACGCAAAAGAAGAGCATACACATTTTTATCAAAAAATAAAAATATGCGTGCCTATTTGATACGGTTATGATATATGATTTTGTTTGGCACTTTCATTATAGCACAATTATTTAGTTTTGTAAACAGTTTTTTAAAAAAACAAGAAAGGCGGGAGGATAATATCCTCCCCTACAGACAAAACATTAAAATTTTCACCCACTTCTGTATGGACAGGCGTCCTCGACTGTCCGTGCAAAACGCAATGATATTTTTATAAATGGCGGGAGGATAATATCCTCCCCTACAAACGAATTTTAGGACAACGTTCAAATCCGTAGGGGCGTGCATTGCACGTCCGATTTTTAGGATCGTCGGGCTGCTTCGCTTCGCTCAGCGTAAAATTTGCTTTGCAAACATTTAGCGCCGACCCCTACCAAAAAGAAAGATA
>JAFVRA010000031.1 GCA_017504545.1 Clostridia bacterium
AGCCTCTTTTGCCGTTAATACAATTTCTTTTCTATCTGCATCCGCAAGACTATCGTTGCTTTGACTGCAAAGCAGACTAATAGAAACAGATTGATCTACGGTAGAAATCAATTCAAGTGTAATCTTGTTTTTTGGATCATAGTCGTTTACGATCTCTACCTTTTTAATTTGAGCTTGGACGGTAGAGGGAGCATTGTAAACGTGATTGAGTTTTATTTCGTTAGTCTCGTTGTTATAGTTTCCGGCGTAATAATCGTATGGATGATACTGCCACGCATCGATTATCATTTTTTTGAACTGTTCCGAAGCGTTCATTACATAGCCCCTACCCAAATGTCCATCTACGCGGCACAATTGTTCAAAATCGGGATCTATACGATATATCTTTGAGCCTATCTCTAACCATAACGTTCCTCGCTCGATTGGAAGCTCGGTTGAATTTTCATCAACAACGGCATCTGATATTTTCTCTACGGTTTCTCCCGTTTCGGTCAGTTTCTCGGCAGCATCAATTATAGAATACACAAGGTCAGACGTTTCAATCCACTTGGTCGATATTCCATATCCGTCCCAATTATAGCGCATCATTTTTATGGCTGATTGGTAACCCGAATCCGTATTTCCCGATTGTATCAAATTTTCCTCAATATACTTTTCAATGATCTCGCAAACGGCTTGAGAGTCAAGCAAATATCGGTTTTCGTTCTCATCAGCGGCGTATGACAGGTTAACGTAATACACGGTTTCACCTTGCTTTACGTTGAGCCAACGCTGATAAAAGTCTATGTCTCTATCCTCGGGGTAATCCTTGAGCTTTACCTCAAAAAGCGCCGTCATTATCTCTCGTATCATTTCACGATCCTCAATGACAAATTCATAGGTGGCGTATCCGTCCTTGGTGTAATCGTATATTACCTCTATAGACGTCGTGCCGTCAAGTGTCATAGAGGAAAATCTTTCGATCTCAACTAATTTGCTTTTCTTATTACTGTCGCATCCGACGAAGCAGCAGAGAAGTGCCGATATGGCTAAAATTAAAGATAATAATTTTTTCATAAATTTTCTCCTTTTTAAGCGTTTCACTATATATGTCGTAAAAAATCTCAAAAGGTTACACGGTTTTTGAAAATTTCTCTAAAAAAATTATAGCAGATATAAGAACATTTAGCAATAGAAAATTGAAAAATACTGTTGACAAATACGATATAGAGTTGTATAATAATATGTAGAAAATATGAGGGAGTAGCGGCGCGATATTCGCGTAGCAAGGTCAACATCATGGCGTGACGCCTGGCTTGCTTTAAATGACGAGACTCAATATACGAAGCGTCGTATATTGAGCTTTTTTTATGCTGACTTCCAAACAATAACCTTTAGGAGAAACAAATGATCTACTTTAACATTTTGCTTTTCGTTATAGGCTTGGTAATGCTGATCAAGGGCGGAGACTGGTTCGTTGACGGCGCTTCGGGTATAGCAAGACGCTTTCATCTGCCCGAGCTGCTTATAGGCGCTACCGTCGTATCGATCGGTACCACTCTCCCTGAGGTAATGGTGTCCGCGCAGGGCGCTATGGCAGGCTCGGGGGGAATGGCGTACGGTAACGCTATAGGATCTATTATCTGTAACACGGCGCTTATCGCCGCGATCACCGTAGCGATAAAGCCCGGCAAGATCGAGAGAAAGACTCTTATACTTCCCGTTGGATTTTTCTTTGCCGCAGCTATCTTCTATGTGTGCGTGGCGTATTTCCTCGGTGAGTTCTCAAGAACCGTGGGAATAATACTTCTTTGCGGCTTCGCTATCTATATGGCAACTCTCGTGTTTACTATGCTCAAGGGCAAGAAGAACGAGATTGAGCCTCTTGAGGATGCTACTCACGATGACGGCGCTGAGAGCGAAGAGAGTGAGGAGGGCGGCTTTTCTGTCAAGTCCTTTATAATTGAGCTTCTCTGCGTTGGTATCGGCGGCGGATTTATGATATACAAGGGCGGCATCATCCGCTATATCGGCATCGTCGCTATGGCTGTTTTCGCAGTTTACGCCGTTATCGCTATCATAATGGCAGCAAAGAAGAAGGGTTTTTCGATGGGCAGAGATATTCTGTTCCTCGTCATCGGTGCGGGTATAATCGCGGGCGGCGCTAATCTGCTCGTTGACAGCGGCACCTACATAGCTACCGAGTTCGGCGTTCCCGATACGGTCATCGCTCTTACCTTCGTTGCTCTCGGAACCTCGCTCCCCGAGCTTGTTACCGCTATAACCTCTCTCGTGAAGGGTCACGGCGCGCTCTCGCTCGGTAACGTTATCGGCGCAAACCTTTTCAATATTGTGCTCGTAAGCGGAGTTTCCACGGTCATCTCTCCCTTTGGAGTTCCCGCAGAATCTCAGATCGGCGGAGTTCCCGCATCCTACGTGCTCGACCTTCCCGTAATGCTCGGAGTAATGCTTCTGCTTACAGTTCCCGCGCTTATCCGCGGCAAGCTCTCAAGAGTGCAGGGAATACTTCTTCTTTGCGTTTACATAGGCTTCTGCGCTATGCAGTTTATAATGTGATTAAGAAAATTGAAATTATATAAATTTAAGGGCGGCATCATAAAAATGATGCCGCCGTATGTTTTTCTGCACAAAAATTATTGACTACGCCCTTAATTTGTGGTAGAATATATCTATCAATTTTTATGAGGTGTGCGTATGAAAAGAAGAAACGCTCTGAAATTTATATCGCTCGTGCTGTCAATACTGATGGTGCTTGCGGTATTCGCTTCCTGCTCCAATAATGAGGAGGTCGGTAGCGACGAGACCTCTACGGATGGCGGCAACAACGGCGCCGCGGACAATAATGACAATGTGATAGATCTTGACAAGCTCGGAGATCCCGGCTACCGCCGCCCCGAGTATTCTGATTTTATTCCGCTCTCTCGCGCGGCTGCCGCAGAGGGAATGGTGCTTCTCAAGAACGAGGATAATCTTCTTCCTCTTGACAAGAACGACAAGGTAACGCTTGTAGGAAGCGGCTCTGTCAACACTGTAAAGGGACCGAGCGGCACGGGCTCTGTAAAGAGCGCAAACAGCTACTCGCTCCTCTCGGGAATGCAGATCAAGGAGGAAGAGGGCAAGGTAGCCGTCAACTCCGATATAGCAGAGGCTTACGCGAAGGACAGACGCTACAAGGCTGAGCTTGAGGATATGCAGAAGGCTAAAGAGGATTCTAACGTAGCGGTGTTCATTATTACTCGTTCCTCTAAGTCGGGCTCGGATAAGAAGGCGCAGATGGGCGATTACTATCTCTCCTCCGATGAGATCTCGACTCTCGGTAAGCTTATAAAGGCAGGATTTGAGAATATCGTAGTGGTTCTCAATGTGGGAACCGTCATAGACACCACGAGACTGCTTGATTTCCCCGAGGTAAAATCTATTCTTCTTGCTTGGCAACCCGGAGAGTACAACGGCCTTGCGATGGCTGACGTTCTCGTCGGCGACATCAACCCCAGCGGAAAGCTTACCGACACTATGGCAAAGAGCTATAACGACTATCCCACCGCAACTAATTTCGGCAAGAGCGCGGACTACGTTAACTACGACGAGGATATCTTCGTAGGATACCGCTATTTCGAGACCTTTGACGGAAACTACGACAAGGTAAACTTTGATTTCGGCTACGGACTTTCCTATACTACATTTGAATATTCCGACGCGACCTTTGATTTTGACGATGATACCATCACCGCAAGAGTAAAGGTCACGAATACGGGTAACTATCACGGCAAGGAGACCGCGCAGGTCTACTTCACAGCCCCCGCGGGCGAGCTTGGCAAGCCCGGCAAGGAGCTTTGCGCCTTTGCAAAGACGGTAACGCTCTATCCCGGTGAGGCGCAGATCCTTACTATGAAGATTGATATGTCAATGCTTGCAAGCTATGACGATACGGGAAAGGTGCAGAAGTCGGCGTACGTGCTTGAAGAAGGCGATTACGACTTTTACGTTGGCGGCTCTATCAAGCAGTCGGTAGAGACAGGACTCGGCTTTACCTATACCGTAAACGAGACTAAGGTAGTCAAGCAGCTCACCGAGCAGCTTACCGCGAGAAACTTGAAGGAAAGACTTCTTGCTGACGGAAGCTACGAGAATATCTTCAACGACAGCGAGATCACCGTAAAGACTGCTACTTCGAATAAAGCGATAATAGACGCTCCCGAAAGACTCATACTTTTCGGAGAGCTTTACGAGCACCCCGAGCTTCTTGACAGCTTCCTTGCTCAGATGTCTGACGAGTCGCTTCTCTATCTTCTCTACGGACACGTAGTGGGAGAGGGCAAGAATCCCCCTGCGTATATAGCAAGCTTTGATACATACGCTATCCCCGCTCTCGTTAACGTAGAGGGCACGAGCGGACTCAGCGGCGTTTTGGGCACGGCAACCGCTTGGCCCATACCTACCGCACTTGCTTGCACATGGAATCCCGAGCTTCTTGAGCGCATAGGTAAGGAAGTAGCGCTTGAGGCAGAGGAAAAGGGAGTGAGCGTCTGGTACGCACCCTCCGTAAGTATTCACCGCAACCCCTTGAGCGGCGCTAACTTTGAGAGCTTCTCCGAGGATCCCTACCTTACGGGCGTTATGGCTACCGCACTTATAAAGGGTGCTCAGGAGAACGGCCTTGCTGCCTGCATGGGCAGCCTCGTAGGAGCAGAGAAGGAGTATAACAGAAACAACTACGACGTGCGCGTTTCCGAGCGCGCTCTCCGCGAGATATATCTGCTTCCCTTTGAAATGGCGATCAAGAACGCTGATCCGTGGATGCTGATGACCTCCTACAACCGCGTAAACGGTATGGAGACGGCTACGAACTACGAGCTTCTTACAGAGATCGTTCGCAAGGAGTGGGGCTACGACGGCGTTATCACCACCGAGTCTCGCAATAACACGGATATCTTGAACGAAATACTCGCAGGTCACGATCTCAAAATGCCCAACGGCAGCCTTGAGGCTATCAAGGCGGCTATGGCTGAGGGTAAGGTTACCCGAGCAATGCTTCTTGAGCACGCAGAGAGGATCATCAAGCTCGTGCTTAAGACGGGCGAGGGCAAGATAGCAGAGAACGCTATACGCTTCGATCCTAACTCTACCACGACGATCTACTCTGTTGATGCGACAAGCAAGAGCAACGGTATCGGCGAAGAAAATTGCTCTGACGAGGGCGTTGAGAAGAACACCACGGGCAACGAAGAGGGAAGATACCTCGCGTATAACATAGTTTCCTGGGGCGCTCGTGATTTTGAGGTAACGGTAAGAGTAGCAAGCCCTGAGGGCTTGGGTGCCTTCAACGTTTCTATCGACGGAAATCAGGTAGCATCCTTCCAGAACACTCTCAATACGGGAGATTGGCAGGTATGGGGCGACGCCGAGCAGACGTTTGTCATAACTATCCCCTCAGGCTCTCACGAGCTCAGAATTGACTTTACACAAACGGGACTTAACTTCAGCAAGCTCACCTTTAATCCCGTTGCACCTCCCACTGCAGAATAATTTAAAACTCAAAACGGCTTACGCGTTCGCGTAAGCCGTTTTTCTCTATTTACATATATCCGTATTTATTTTTCTTTACAAAGAGGAATATAAGCGACACGACCACCGCCATCAGCTCGGCAACGATAAGCGAGATCCAGATGCCGTCAAGCTTGAATATCATCGGAAGTATGAGCACCGATGCCACCTGAAAGACGAGAGTTCTCATAAACGAAATGATAGCCGAGGTCACTCCGTCGTTGAGAGCCGTGAAAAATCCCGAGAAGAATATCGCATATCCCGTAAACAAGAACGAGAACGAGAATATCGAGAATGCGTGAGAGGTCATCTCAAGCAGCTCTGTGTCGTATCCCACGAATAACATCGAGAACGGCGTTCCGAGAAGCTCTCCTGCGATAAACATCAGCACCGAGAAAGCACCTATGATAATAGCGCTTTTGCTAAGAAGGCTTTTAAGCTCCTTTTTGTTGTCCGCACCGTAATGATAGCTGACTACGGGCGCAATACCTACCGAGTAGCCGATAAATATTGCTATAAATATCATGCAGACGTACATAAGCACACCGTACGCCGCGACTCCGTTCTCGCCCGCGTAAAGCAGAAGCTGAGCGTTGTATATCATACTGACCGCAGGCATCGAAATATTTGACATAAGCTCGGACGAGCCGTTGACACACACGCGTATGAGCGAGCGGATATCAGGCCCCGTGCCCGTAAGGCGCAGAAGACTTGAGTTGGGGCAGAGGAAGTATATAACGGGTACGACACCGCCGATATATTGACTGATAGCGGTTGCAATAGCCGCACCCTCTATCCCTAATGGGATTATGCCTACGAGAAGCGCGTCAAGCACCATATTAGCAACGCCCGCCGCCACTGTAACAACAAGCGCCAAGCGAGGCTTTTCTGCCGTAATAAAGAGCGATTGAAAAGCAAACTGCAAAATATACGCGGGAATCGCAAGCAGGATAATATTTCCGTAGCGCAGACTATCGGTAAGCAGATCTCCCGATGCGCCTAAGAATATCGCAACAGGGCGGAGAAGCAGAAGTCCCACTATCATTATTACCACGCCCGAGATGATCGAGGTGTAAACTATCAGTGAGAATATCCTGTTAGCCTTTTGTCTGTCTCCCTCGCCAAGCGTTCTCGCAATAAGCGCGCTGCCGCCCGAGCCGAACATAAATCCGACCGCTCCGAGTATGAGCGGGTAGGGAATAATAAAATTAACAGCGACAAACGCCGCCTCGCCCGCAAAATTTGAAACGAAAAATCCGTCAACGATTCCGTATATAGAGGTGAATATCATCATTACTATAGACGGAAACGTAAAACGGAACAGGCGTGAAAAGCCGAAATGATCCGAGAGCTGTATCCTTGACATATTATCCCCCTTTCTTGTAATATCCCGATAATTATAACACAAAAAGCCTTATTTTTCAAGGCTTTTAAGGCCCTTAGAAAAAATAAAAAATTTTTTAAAAAATTTTAAAAAACCTATTGACAGATGAAAAAAGATGTGGTATAATAACATCGTAAACAAGAATGATTCTCAATAAGGAATGATTTCAAATGAAAAAGAAAAGAAATACAGTTCAAAAGGGAATCGTCTTTGACGTATTTAAGGAGATGCACAATCATCCATCTGCGGGTATGGTCTACGAGGCGGTTCACGCTAAATATCCTGAGATAAGCAAAGCAACCGTATACCGCCTTCTTGCCGAAGCAGCAGAGGAGGGAGAAGTGCTCAGACTCAAGCTCGCAGACGCGGACGACAGATACGACGTTACGCTCCACAGGCACTATCATATCGTCTGTAAGCATTGCGGAGCAGTGGCGGACGTAAGCACGGTCATTGATGAGAAGGCAGTGCTTGAGTGTACGTCAGGCTTTGAAAGCTTCACGGTGGAGGATATCCACATGGAGTTCAGCGGCTTCTGTAAGAACTGCAGAGACCGTTCGGAATAAGACAGTATTAAAAAATAAAAATAAAAAATTAAAACAACTTAACAGGAGAAATTTTATCATGGCAAAATGGGTATGTTCTGTATGCGGTTACGTTCACGAGGGAGAT
>JAFVRA010000032.1 GCA_017504545.1 Clostridia bacterium
CCTACGATTGAAAGATTAAATCTCGCACAAACATGTAGGGGTTGGAGCCTTCGACAACCCATTTTTTTAGGACCGTCGAGGACGCCGGTCCCTACAAGAAAAATATCAAATGCCACGCAAAACCTGTAGGGAACGACGTCCTCGGCGTCCCGGAAAATCTTAAAATAACAACCGCACCCAATCCGAGCAGGTTTAGACCTCTCCGTCCGCTACGCGCCACAAGTTTTCTTTGCAAACTTTACGCTGAACGAAGTGAAGCAGCCTCTCCTAAAAGGAGAGGCTTTTGGTGAGACTGTGCTGAACAAAAGGACGACCGATGGTCGCCCCTACAAGATTTGTCGTTGATTTTTATGTTTCGCCTGTAGGGGAGGATATTATCCTCCCGTTTGTTTTATATCAATTCAACGGGAGGGGCAAGCCCCTCCCGTTTGGGTTTTATTAGCTGATTATACAAACTTTATAAGCACCTCGCCGAGCGCGTTGTTGCCGTTGATGGTAAGCGTGGGGCCGTCCTTATCTCCGTGACCTACCTGCTCGGTAGCGCCGAGGTGGCTGACCACGTTTATTTTGACGTTCCAGCGCGATGAAACGTATATCACAGTCTCGCCAAGCTTGTTATCCACGTTGAGCACGCCGCCGCCCGTGTATTCGTCCTCGTTTTCAAAATGCACGACAGTCTCGCCAAGGCGGTTGCAGATGTTTTCCTCAACGAAATCCTTGCAATCAAAATAGGTGGTTGCCGAGCCGCCCTCTCGGTCAGAATGCTTTGTGCCACCCGAGTGCTTGAACCTATAGGCTTTAACCGTCTTTCTACGCTTGGGTGTAAGAATACCTACACCTATAGCAAGCAGGATAGCGCATCCGATGAGAAGCCAGTTGTTGATTATGTTATCGCTCTCAAGTCCGAAGTAGAACGCGATATTCTTCTCAAATATCATAAATATAAGTGCAAGCGGAACGAATATCTCGGCAAATTTGAGTTTTATTATCCTCGATATGATGAATGAAAGCAGCAGAAGCGCTCCCACTATCTGAATTGCCGAAATTCCGCCCACTACGTCGAGAAACGGCGTGATTACACCAAATGCGTCAAGCAGAAGCACCGCCGCGGCAAGTATAAATGCTGCTCCCCAAAAGATCTTCCAAGTTTTCATTTTCCTAACCTCATTTCCTGAATTTTATCGCGCATGGATCTGTAATATCCACGTGAAAAATACGCTACCTTTTCGCTTCCCTTGAAGTATATCTCGCCGTTTCCGACGACCTCGCGATGAAGCGAAATTATAAGATAAACGTTGACTATCGTTGATTTTGCCGCTCTTACGAAGCAGGTCGGGAGCTCCTCCTCAAGCTCAAAGAGCTTTTTATCGGTAGAATAGACCGAGCGCGCCGTGTGCGCGTATATCTTGCCGCCCGCACTCTCAAAGTAGAGGATCTCGCTAAATGGAATGTAGTATTCCGAGCCCGAGGAGTAAAGCACTATCTCGCGGCGATTGCCGTTTTCCTCGAGTCGCCTTATCGCGCTCTCAAGTCGCTCAATGCGATTGTCCTTCTCTCTGCAACGTATCACTATTTCCTCTTCGTCAGAGATCTCAGTACGTATCCTCACGCTCTCGCCCCCTTCCCTTGCAACCTCTGTGTATATTTTAGCACTTTTCGGCAGATTTGTAAATACCCTCGCGCCAAGTGGTAGATTTTTAGGAGCAAGAGGTCATTTTTTGAGTGTGTGACGCATAAAATCAAAGACTTATGGAGGTGGAATATGCAAAAAAAGACAAAAACGCGCCTGAGCATATCGCTTTTCGGTCTGCTGATGATAGCCACACTTTTTCTTACACACTCATATCTGTCGCTTGCGGCACTCGCGGCGGCGTTTATCCACGAGCTCGCACATATAGCCGTGGCACGTGCCGTAGGCGTAGAGCTGTCGCGCCTGCGGCTTGACATTTTCGGCGCGTCACTTATGATGAGCGGAGAGTTGAGCTCGTACAAAAAGGAAGCCGCCGTTGCAATAGCAGGGCCTCTCTCAAATCTCCTGCTATTTGCGCTCTTGCTCCCCTTCTCTTCGGAAGAGAACGAATATCTCGCGCTTTTTATGGGCGCTTCTCTTTTCTTGGGGCTTCTTAATCTGCTTCCGATAAAGGACCTTGACGGCGGCAGAGTGCTGTTTTGCACGCTTGCTTCACGCTTCTCGCTTGACACCGCCCAAACCGTTCTGAGCGTACTGTCCTTTCTCACCATTTTCTCTCTTTGGAGTCTCTCGGTCTATCTTATTTTGCGGCTCGGAGCATCGCTCTCGCTCTTCGTTTTTTCCTCCGCTCTCTTCTGCAAGACCTTTCTTCCGAGCAGAGACGGATTTTAGTGCGAATACCCACGAATATGCGAGTATCCTAAAGAAAACCGACGATTTTTCGATTTTTTTCTGACAAAATCAGAGTTATTGCCGTTTTTTCAAAAATAATCGCGATTTTTCAAAGTTTTTTGCAAAAATATATTGCATTTTTATTCAATATCTGTTACAATTATCGCAATGGATCAAGGGCGCGGATTTTTTATGTTTTTGGACGAGCCAGAGCCCCTCCACACAATTATTTTCAAAGGAGTTTTTATGTGGAATGAAAGTAGTCGAATTAAAAAACATCTCGAAGTCTTTTGACGGAGAAACAGTTCTCTCTGATTTAAGCCTCTATATTCGCGACAAGGAGTTTATCACCCTTCTCGGTCCCTCCGGTTGCGGCAAAACTACAACGCTCCGTATCATTGGCGGATTTGAAACGCCTGACGAGGGCGATGTTTATTTTGATGGAGTAAGAATAAACGACGTGCCCCCCTACAAGCGCCACGTCAACACCGTATTCCAGAAGTACGCGCTCTTCCCTCATCTCAACGTTTACGACAATATCGCGTTCGGTCTGCGTACTGCTAAGGTAAAAGAGCCCGAGATACGTGGGCGTGTTTCCGAAATGCTCGCTCTCGTTAATTTGCGCGGCTTTGAAAAGAAAAACGTCACTACCCTCTCGGGCGGTCAGCAGCAGCGCGTTGCTATCGCGAGAGCACTTATAAACAAGCCCAGAGTCCTTCTTCTTGACGAGCCTCTCGGCGCGCTTGACCTCAAGCTCCGCAAGGACATGCAGGTAGAGCTTAAAAACATTCAGAAAAAGACCGGCATCACATTCATTTACGTTACTCACGATCAGGAAGAGGCGCTCTCCATGTCTGACGTCGTCGTAGTTATGGCAGACGGAAAGATACAGCAGATCGGCTCTCCCACCGACATCTATAACGAGCCCGTTAACGCTTTCGTTGCCGACTTCATCGGCGAGTCGAATATTCTTGACGGCGTTATGCTTAAGGACTATTCGGTAAAGTTTGCGGGACATACGTTTGAATGTCTTGACAGCGGCTTTGAATCAGGCGAGCAGGTTGACGTAGTCGTTCGTCCCGAGGACGTTGACGTCGTGCCCACCGATAAGGGAATGCTCGTCGGTACGGTTACGGGCGTTACCTTCAAGGGCGACTATTACGAGATAATCGTTGACGTCAAGGGCTTTAAGTGGATGCTTGAGACCTCTGACTTCGTCGGCGTTGACTCTGTTATAGGTCTTTACATCGAGCCTGACGCTATACATATAATGAAAAAATCCGAGTACTCGGATATGTTCGGTGACTATTCCACCTTCTCCGATGAAATGGAGCATCTTTCGGACATTGCCGAGGAGGAAGAATAATGAAGAGTAAGCGTTCGTGGTTTGAGCGCGCTGCCTCCAGCCCTTATATCGTCTGGTCTGCGCTCTTCATCATCGCTCCCCTTCTCTTCGTCGCGTACTTTGCTTTTACCGACAGAGACGGAGCGTTTACCTTTGAGAATATTCTTTCTCTTTCGTCCTATTCAGAGACCTTCGTTATGTCGCTTGGCTTCTCGCTTATCGCGACTACCGTTTGTCTCCTTATAGGCTACCCTCTCGCGTACTGTATGTCACGCACCTCCGAGAGATCGAGAAGCATACTTATGGTCCTGCTTATGCTGCCTATGTGGATAAGCCTTCTTATCCGCACATATTCGCTTATGGCGCTTCTTGACAACGGCGGACTCGTAAGCACCTTCCTTGTAAATATCGGGCTTCCCAAGCTTACCTTTATAGGTACGGACGGCGCGGTAATTCTCGGTATGATATACGACTTCCTGCCTTATATGGTACTCCCGATATACACCTCTCTCGTAAAGATAGACAAGCGCTATCTTGAGGCGTCGGCAGACCTTGGCTGTAACAGTATTCAAACGCTCTTCAAGGTAATTTTCCCCCTCACCACTCCCGGCGTAGTTTCGGGCGTTACTATGGTATTCGTTCCCTCTATCAGCACCTTCTACATTTCGCAGAAGCTCGGCGGAGGCTCGTTTGACCTTATCGGAGATACGATAGAGCGTCAGTTCCAGAACCAAGTCACCTACCATACCGGTGCGGCTGTTTCCTTAGTAATGATGATACTTATTCTTATCTCTCTTGCGATAATGAATAAGTTCTCTGATAACGAGGAGGCGATCATAGTATGAAATTCCTCTCCAGAGCTTATATTTTCATTATTTTCGCACTTCTCTACGCCCCTATACTCGTGGTAATTCTCTTTTCCTTCAATGAATCGGGAAATCTCAGCAGCTTTTCGGGATTCACGCTTTATTGGTACAAGGATCTCTTCAGAAGCGGAGAGGCTATCGAGGCGCTCAAGAATTCTCTTATTCTCGCGCTTTCGTCCTCGGCTCTCGCTACTATTCTCGGAACGCTCGCTTCCTTTAGCATAGCGCATTCCAAGAACAAGTATTATCAGACCGTAATGAAGTCGGTTACCAACATTCCTATGATGAACCCCGATATAGTTACGGGTGTTTCAATGATGCTTCTCTTCGTAGGCGCGGCGCTTATGTTCAAGCTTGACAACGTGCTTGGATTTTGGACTATGCTTATAGCGCATACCACCTTCAACCTGCCCTACGTTATCCTCTCCATTCTGCCCAAGTTCAAGCAGATGGACAAGCATCTTATTGAGGCGGCGCTTGACCTTGGCTGTACCCCCTCGCAGACCTTCTTTAAAATTGAAGTTCCTGCGATAATGCCGGGTATCATCTCGGGACTTATGATGAGCTTTACTCTCTCGCTTGATGACTTTGTCATCAGCCATTTCGTAAGCTCCCCCGATTTCAAGACTCTTCCCCTCTACATCTACAACCAGACGGCTCACGAGGTGAAGTTCAGCATGTACGCGCTTTGTACGCTGATAATTCTCACCATTCTCGTTCTTCTTATCGCCGTAAATCTCGCAGGCTCCAGAAAAAAGGATCGCCCGAGAAAGCAAAAACGCGTGAAAGGAGCAACAGCAAAATGAAAAGAGCTTTAATTCTTGTTATCATTTCCGTTATGCTTCTTCCGCTCTGCCTCTCTCTTTCTTCCTGCGAGAGTGAGGAGGTCACAACGCTCTACGTTTACAACTGGGGCGAGTACATCTCGGACGGCTCTGAGGATTCGCTTGATACCAACAAGGAATTTGAGGAATACTACTACAGGAAGACCGGTAAGCGAGTTGCTGTAAATTACTCCACGTTCTCAAGCAACGAGAGTATGTACGCAAAAATTGAGAGCGGCTCGGCATCCTACGACGTTATCATTCCCTCCGACTATATGATTCAGCGTATGGTCAAGGAGGATATGCTTCTCCCGCTCGACCTTTCCAAGATACCGAACTATCAGTATATTGACGAGAAGTTCAAGGGCGAGAACGTATACTACGAGGACGACTCGGACAACGTATACTCTATTCCCTACTTCTACGGAATGATCGGCGTTATCTACAACAGCTCTATCGTTTCCGAGGAGGACGCCGCTCTTGAAAGCTGGAGTCTGATGTGGAACGACGACTACACTCGCGATATACTTCAGTTCAACAACAGCCGAGACGCATTCGGAACGGCTATGTATTGGAAGGGATACGACGTAAACGAGGCTACCGAGGAACAGTGGACCGAGGCAAGAGATCTTCTTATCGAGCAGAAGGATCTCGTTCAGGGCTACGTCATGGACGAGATATTCAACAAGATGTCCAGCGGATCGGCGGCGATCGCGGCATATTACGCGGGCGACTTCTTCGCAATGTACGAGGATAACGACGATCTCGCGTTCTACTATCCTACCGAAGGCACGAACTCTTACATAGATGCGATGTGTATTCCCAAGGGTTCAAAAAACCCCGACCTTGCTCACGAGTACATAAACTTCATGTGCGAGGAGGAGATCGCCGTAGCGAATGCGGAGTACACCTATTATGCTTCTCCGCTTACTACAGTTCTTGAGAATGAGGAATATATCGAGGTAATGACCGAGGTCCACCCCGATGCGCTTGAGATACTCTACGGTGAGAAGGCAAATTCAGTTCCCTCTCAGGCATATCTCAATCTCTCCCCCGAGAGACTCGTTCTTCTCAACGATCTCTGGGAGGATCTGAAGGTAGAAAACACTATCGGCAACGGAATTTATATCTGTTGCGGAATAATACTCGCGGCTATCATTCTTCTTACGATAGTTCAAACCGTAAAGAAGCGCAAGAGAGCCAAGTATTATACCGAGCAGCCCAAATAAAAAATAGCGGAGATAAGAACGTGCAAAATTAGCGGAGAAATCAAAAATTATTTTTCCATATGGCACAGATTTGCTTCGCAGTAAACAAATAAAGCCCCAACAGATATTATCTCAAAGTCTGTTGGGGCTTAATTATATTAAAAATTATCTAAGATAAACTGCTTCAAAACCAATGTAGTTGCAAAAAACTCGCGTGCAGGAACAGGATCTGCATCGTAATCAACCAAACCAGCTCTCCGCTTTTCTAAAGGATTTCGTTTATCCCATTCCATAAACGCAAGCAATCGTTCTTTGATTAAAGATTTGTTTGTCCATTCTTCACACCAATCGTCAAATTTGCTTACCACTTCTTCAGGCGTTGAAGGCTCAATTTCAAGCATAAAATGACCATAAAAGTCGTCGCAGGGCATTAGAGCGTTGATGAAAATTCCCGGGCGGATATAATAATCTTCTTTTGAATATGAGCTACCTTGAATATAAAAGCAGAGGGTAAATTCACCCGTATCTTTCGTCCATCGCTTATTCTTCTTCTTAAATCCTTTTGCCTTCAAATATGACTTCGCATATTCAATCAACTGCTCTTCGGGTAAAACATGTTTCATTAGTTACCTCCTGTTTTATCGCCGATTTCGCCTTTGTATTACAAAGGCATAGGGCAAAGCCCATACCCCTAAAGATGAACGAGCGCATCCAAAGGCTCCCTTGTGTAAAGGGAGCTGTCGCGTTAGCGACTGAGGGATTGTTTCCTGCTTTTTTGGGCTTTTTTACAATCCCTCCGTCAGCCTTCGGCTGCCACCTCCCTTTACACAAGGGAGGCTTTTTGTTAGTCCCATTATAACACAAATCGGCAGAGAAAACAAGTTCTCTGCCGAAATTTATGTGCCTGCCTATTTCTCCGCTAAAAATTCAGAGATAACTCCGCTATTTTTTATTTTTCTATTGCGAAATCTGTGGCATTATGGTAAAATATTAGTATCCTGAGAGGAGGGTCGGAAATGAAAAAGTATCTGAACAAAAGAAGTCTTTACGTTCTGATATCGGTAATAATTTGCGCAGGCGGAATGAGCCTTGTCGACGGCATCCTGCGCCCTCAGTATTTTATAAAATCGCTTATCAAGATTGCGCTCTTCCTGCTTGTCCCCCTCGTCTATTTTCTGGTCAACCGCGCCGAGCTTGGAGAACTTGGAAAGCTCTTCAAGCCCCGACGCCGCGAGCTTTTGCTCTCGTTCTCTCTCGGGCTTGGCATCTTTGCAGTCATACTCGGCGGCTACTTTCTGCTTCGCGGTGTGATAGACTTCTCGGGTATCGCGGGAAAGCTCACAGGAGACGTCGGTGTCAACCGCGACAACTTCGTTTTCGTCTCTCTCTACATCTCGTTCGTCAATTCCCTGCTTGAAGAATTCTTTTTCCGCGGATTTGCCTTCCTCACGCTCAAGCGCAACGCTACGCGCAAGTTTGCGTATAGCTTCAGCGCACTTGCATTCTCGCTCTACCACGCCGGAATGATGATCGGTTGGTTCGACATCGGCATAGTGCTCCTCGCGCTTGCAGGGCTTTACGTGGGCGGCGTGATATTCAATATTCTCAACGAAAAAAGCGAGAACATATACGCCTCCTGGCTCTCCCATATGTTCGCGAATTTTGCTATAAATACCATAGGCTTTATTCTCTTTGGAATAATTTAGCCCGAAAGGAATCATATGCACAAGGAAATATCTAAATTTATAATCTACCGCGACGCGACCGAGAGCAATATTCTCTCAAAGCTCGGTAAAATATTCTGCGATTTTGAGCACGGCACCGACTCGCCCGAGTCGCTCCGCACGCGCATATACACCGAGGTGCGCCGCTTACTTGAGGTAGCAACCAAGTACGGCTTTGACAACAACCTCTGGCACAATTATCTTACATTCCTTATCATCACAGACGAAAACCCATTCAGCCTTACCTACGAAAAGGCAGGCAAGCAGGAGGGTACGGTAAACGGCTTTGCGATCAATGATTTTTGCGTTTTCAAATCTCTCTTTGATTTTGACTTCTCGCCTATCGAGAAAGCGCTTGAGATAAACTGCTTCTCTACCCTCTCAAGCTACCGCGCTATTGCCAAGCGCGAGCAGATATTCAACAAGAACGTCAGCGAGAAGGTACGCGCGCTGAGTGCCGAGATCGAGGCTGCCCCCGACGGAGAGGCTGTTTTTGAGGCGGTCGCGCGCTTCTACAAGAATTACGGCGTCGGAATGTTCGGTCTTAACAAGGCTTTCAGAATTGAGAGCGACGACGACGGCAGAAATATGAAGATACGCCCCATCACAAATATGGAGCCCGTTCATCTCTCAAGCCTTATCGGCTATGAGCTTCAGAAAAAGGCGCTTATTGAGAACACCGAGGCATTCGTTGAAGGACGGGGCGCGAACAACATTCTGCTCTACGGAGACAGCGGCACGGGAAAATCCACGAGCATCAAGGCTATCGTAAATCAGTATTACGATAAGGGTCTCAGAATGATCGAGATATACAAGCATCAGTTCTGCAATCTCTCGCGAGTTATTTCCGAGATCAAGAACCGCAACTACCGCTTCATTATTTATATGGACGACCTCTCGTTTGAGGAGCAGGAGATAGAATACAAGTACCTCAAGGCGATAATCGAGGGCGGCGTTGAAAACAGACCCGACAACGTGCTTATCTACGCTACCTCAAACCGCAGACATCTTATCAAGGAGACCTGGAAAGACAGAAATGACGCAACTCAGGACGGCGATATCCACCGCTCCGAGACTATTGAGGAGAAGCTCTCGCTCGTCAACCGCTTCGGTCTTTCTATCGGCTATTTCAAGCCCTCGCGCCGAGAGTTCGACGAGATAGTCCTCGGACTTGCCGCAAGATACCCTCAGATAAAGCTTAGCGAGGACGAGATAATCGCGGCGGCTCACGTTTGGGAGATGCGAAACGGCGGAATTTCGGGAAGGACCGCCCAGCAGTTCGTAAATCACCTCTTAGGACAGTGCAAATAATAAAGATCCCCCCGTAAAATGAACAAGTCCGTTAAAAACGGACAATAGACAAAAGCC
>JAFVRA010000033.1 GCA_017504545.1 Clostridia bacterium
CATCCTGAGCGGAGCGGCGAGATATTGGTGAGATAGGGTGGCATAACAAAAACCGGCGCGGAGTCGAACCTTTTTTCGACCGTGTTAGGCGAAAAAAGGCGAGGGAGTGGCTCGCCCACGACCGAGGGATCTCGTTCGGTGTTTGGGTGCCTTAGACCTCTCAGGCGTACAAGCCGCCAGCTCTCCTAAAAGGAGAGCCTTTGTGTTAGTGTAGATCCCGCTTAGCGTAAACTTACTTAAAGCCTCTCCTTTCAGGAGAGGTGGACTCGCAACGTTTGCATAGCAAACTTGCCGTTGAGCGAAGCGAAACAGGTATGCAGACGGAGAGGTTAAAAGTAACATTAAGCCACACAAGACAACAAAATCTTTTTGTAGATCCTGAAAATTGCCTTGGCAATTTTCACTTTTGGATTAAGGTGCGTAGCATCCTTAATCCAAAAAAGTCGACATCGCTTCGCTCGCTCAGGATGACCTGCTTAAATAGGTATGATTTAATTTCACAAAAAAGCACCCGAGCGATGCTCGGGTGCTTGAATTTTTAACTTAGATAATAGGCTCGGGATTTACGGTAGGAGTATTGTCGGGCTCCTGTACGGGAGGCTCTTCGCCCTCAACCTTTACGAAATCTACAGAGCAGAAGCCGTATTCAACTGTCTCAACACCGTCAACGGTCTTTGTGAAGCTGATCCAAACCCACTTGCCGTCCTCGGTAGTACCGAGCTTCTCAACGGCGTCGCCGTCCTTGATCTGATACTTCTCGTTGCTGATGTTAGCAAGAACGTTAACGTTTGCATATTCCTCGCTCTTGGAGCAGTTCCAAGGAGTTGTACGTACGTTGAGTGTGTAAGGAGTTCCGTCGGTCTTTGTGCCGAGTCCGTTGATAGTAGCAGCAACGGGAGTCTCAAGCTTAACGAGAGTTACCTGCTTCTTGTCACCGGTAAGGATCTCGTCAAGAACGTAACCGGTCTTCTCAGTACCCGTGGTAGAATCCTTGAACTTGATCTTTGTCCAAGTGCCGTTTGTCTCAAGGCGATCAACCTCAGCGCCCCAAGCAGCTACACCTACGGAAGCCTTAGAGGAAAGCTTAGCGGTCTCACGAACCTTTACGGGATGGAGTATGTATGCCTTGCCGCTTGTAGCGGTAAAATCACTTGCATCTGTTTCCTTATCACCGTTCTCGTCGGTCGCCTTGTCGGAGCCGTTTTCGTCGGTGGGCTTGTTGGTGGGATCTTCAAAGTTAAAATCGAGGTCATCGCTGCTATCTTCGTTTTCCTTGTCTTTATTACAGGAAACAAGGGTAAGTGTGAGGACCATCATCAGCGCGAGCAAGAGAGCAAGTAATTTTTTCATTTTTTTCTCCTTTATATTTCAAATCTTTTTTTGATATTACTTCGTTTTCAGGCGTTCCGAGCGAGGCTTTTGAACTCGGCTCGTACACATATTAAATTATATCATAGAGCAGGTATTTATGTCAAGTACCTACGCCCAATTTTTTAAACTTTTTTATAAGAAAATTTGTAAGATTTTTCTCTTATTTTCCTTCGGAAATGAGTATCCTGATAGCCTCTATCGCGGTAGCTATAGCCTTCTCGGTGTTATGCACCTCGTCGGTCGCGCTGTCAAGGCCGAGAAGAAATCTTTCCTGATTCCAAACCGTCAGAAATACCGATCCCGTGGCTACTCCGAGAGACGCTCCAACGGTATAGAGAGTTGAAGCCTCCATCTCGCTTGCAAGCACTCCAAGTCTCTTCCACGCCTCCCATTTTTCAGCAAGCGCGCTTGCCGTGGTCATACGAGTGGGGGAGTGCTGACCGTAGAAGGAATCCTTGCTCTGAACTACGCCCGTGTGGTGCGAATATCCGAGGTTTTTAGCGGCTCTCGCAAGTGCGAAAAGCACGTCTGTATCTGCTACCGCAGGAAACTCGGGGGGAGCGTACTCGTGCGAGGTGCCGTCCTGACGGACAGCGCCGCTCGCGATGACCACGTCACCGGGGCATACCTTTGTGTTTATGCCGCCGCAGGTGCCTACTCTGATAAGAGTGCGCGCTCCGCAAGCGCAAAGCTCCTCAACTGCGATAGCAGTCGAGGGACCGCCGATTCCCGTCGAGCAGACCGTAACGAGCTTGCCCGAAATATATCCGTTCCAGATGTTATATTCTCTGTTCATACCCACGTGTACGGGGTTGTCAAAAAAGGACGCTATCTGCTCGCATCGACCGGGATCGCCGGGGAGAATACAGTATTCTCCTATCTCGCCTGCAGAGACTCCTATATGATATTGCTTTTCATGTGACTGAAGCATTCTTTACCTCCAAAAAATGAGATATTTTTTTAATTTATCCTCTAATATTATTTTACCATAGAAACGCAAAAAGTCAAGGTATAATTTTGTGATTTTGGCAAAGAATAATCCCAAAACAAAAGCGCAAGGAGAGCCAAAAATGCACAACAGAATTCTTAAATTCACAAACGCCGCGATCGTCGCCTCTGCCGCCGTGGTGGGCAAGGACGAATACGAAGGCCCGCTTGGTGAATGCTTTGATCTGCACGACAGCACCGATAAGTTCGGTATGAATACCTGGGAGAGAGCCGAAAGCGAGATGCAGCGCCTCGCCTTCAATACCGCTCTTGCCAAGCTATCTATATCCGAGCGAGGCGTTGACGCTCTCTTTGCAGGGGATCTCTTAAATCAATGCGTAAGCTCTGCCTACGGTCTGCTTGACTTCGATATTCCATATTTCGGTCTTTACGGCGCTTGCTCGACCGCCGTTGAGGGAATAATGCTTGCCGCCGCAACCGTCTCGGCAGGATATTTCAAGACCGCCGCCGCTGTTACCTCCTCGCACTATTGCTCAGCCGAGCGGCAATACCGTTCTCCCGTCGAATACGGCGCTCAGCGCTCTCCTACTGCTCAATGGACTGCTACCGCCGCAGGCGCGTTTATGCTTCGTAAAAACGGTTCTGTGCGCGTCAGAGAGGCTTTGCCGGGGATAGTAATTGAAAAGGGCATCTCGGACGCCTCAAATATGGGCGCGGCGATGGCGCCTGCGGCAGCTGACACTATCCTGCGCTATTTTCGCGAGTCGGGCGCGTCCCCTAAGGATTTTGACGCTATCGTCACGGGTGATCTTGGCGCTGAGGGCGCGAGCATCCTCTGCGAGCTTCTGCTCTCGGAGGGGCTTGACATAAGAGAGCAGCACAAGGACTGCGGCGTTCTTATCTACGATATTGAGCGTCAGGACAAGCACGCGGGCGGCTCGGGGTGCGGCTGCTCTGCCGCGCTTCTCGCTTCGTTCTTTGTTCCACAGCTTGAGCGCGGCGAGATACGCGACATTCTCGCCATCGGCACGGGGGCTATGATGAGCCCCGCAAGCATTCAGCAGGGTCAGTCAATACCTGCCATCGCGCATCTTGTGCGCCTCTCTTGTGAGAGTTGAAACGCTATAATTTAACGGAGTATTTATGGATTTCTGGAGATTTGTTTTCGCATTTATCATAGGCGGCACGTTCTGCGTGATAGCGCAGATATTGCTCGATAAGACCTCGCTCACGCCTGCGAGAATACTCGTGGGGTACGTGGTGGCAGGAGTGATCCTCGGAGCAGTCGGGATATACCCTGCCCTGCTCGACCTCGCGGGCGCAGGCGCGGCTACGCCTCTCTGCGGCTTTGGCAACCTCATCGCCGAGGGAGTCCGCAAGGCAGTTGACGAAAAAGGGCTTCTCGGCGCGCTCACAGGCGGTCTTAGCGCCGCCGCGGCAGGAACCGCCGCCGCACTCTGCTTCGGCTTTATCGCCTCGCTCGTGTTTCATGGGAAGAGAAAGTGAAAGTTAGTTAGGGTGACGATATTTTTGTCGCTTTCTTGAAAGAAAGCCTGCTGCAAGCAGCGACGAGTTTTGCTTCTGCAAAACGTCGTTCCGCGCCAAAGAACTTTAATGAAGGGAAAGGTTAAGACCAGCACAGCACCCATTTTAAAGTTTTTGGTCAAGCTTTTTAATTAGATCCGCATTTATTTCAGCAAGTCATCCTGAGCGAGCGAGGCGAGTCGAACTTTCGGGAGGGTGAGCGGTAATATAGCGAGCCCGAGCAAAAGCGAAAATTGTCAAGACAATTTTCGGGATCTACAAAAAGATTTGGTTGTCCTGAGTGATTTAATGTTACTTTTGACCTCTCCGTCCGCTACGCGTCCACCTCTCCTGAAAGGAGAGGCTTTAAGTAAGATTACGCTAAGCAACGGGTCGTCGAAGGTGCCGGCCCTACCAACAAAAAGGCTCTCCTTGTAGGAGAGCTGGCTGTGTAACAGCCTGAGAGGTCTAATACATCAAACGCCCAACGAGATCCCTCGGTCGTGGGCGAGCCACTCCCTCGCTATTTTTGACTAACCCGTCAAAAATAGTTCGGCTGCGCGGCGGTTGCTTACATATCACCCTATCGAACAAATATCTCGCCGCTCCGCTCAGGATGACCTGTTTAAATATGACGATGATTTTTTTAATAATCCAGAAACTTAAAGCAAATTAGAATCCTAATTATACTTGACAACCGTAAATTAATGAAAAAAGTATTGACATATTACATTACTAATGGTATAATTACAGTAGAAACTATAGCTTTTCAACGGATCACCCGTTTGAAACCCTTTATCAATACGCACGGACGGGTGGTCTTACTGCACCTATGCCGTGCGTATTTATTCTTCCAAGGAGGTACCTTATGAAAAAACATGCATTATTAAACACCTGCGCTCTTATTATTTGTTTTGTTTGCCTTGCTCTATTCGTGTCGGGTTGCAACGATGATGCAGCTTCCACACCAAAGGACGATCTTGCAGAAGGCACTCAGACCCCGACTGACGAGCCTACCGTTCCGAGTGAAAAGCCTACCGAGGAGATCACGGAGGCTACCCAAGATCCCACAGACTCTCCCGAAGATCCTACAGAAGAACCCAAATACGAGCCCAACTATCCCAAATGGATACATGAAGAAATTCCCGAAATCGATGCTTCAAAATACGCAACAGACACTTCTGTCATCGGAAAATCAACTACTGTGCAAAGCTTTGAGTATAAGGATAACGGCAACGGTACGTACAGTATCTTACCCAAGGGAGATTTCGATGCCGAGACATTGATAATACCATCAAGTTATAACGGTAAGCCCACAGTGCTTGACGATTACGTAGTCTTTTCACGAAACTACAAAAACGTCAGCAAACTAATAGTATCGGAGGGAATAACGCATATCGGTGCTCAAAGCTTTTGGTCTCTTAAAACCTTGGAGCACATAATCTTACCGACCACACTAAAAAGCATAGGCGAAGGCGCATTTGCTTATTGCGATTCCATCGTTAGAGTAAAAATTCCCGAGGGAGTGGAAAAGATAGATTCCACCGCATTTTATGACTGTAACTCCCTTAAGGGTGTTTGGTTACCGAGCACACTGAGGGAAATAGGATCTTCTGCTTTTTACAGCTGTAACTTACTTACTGATATAATTATCCCCGACGGTGTAACAATAATGGGCGGTAGCTTATTTAGTTTTTGCGAAAATCTCAAAACAATATATCTTCCCCCATCTATTACAGAAAAAACGGGGGCATGGTTTGGAGACTGTACTGTTCTCACGAGAGTGAGGATCCCAAACGGAACAACCACACTCCATAAATCTGAATTTTTCAACTGCCAATATCTCGCTGAGATATCTATTCCGACTACAGTTACGACCATAGAGGAAGAATGCTTTGCATACTGTGTCGGACTTAAAAACATATATTTTTTGGGCACAGTCGAACAGTGGAATAACATCGAAAAGATCGACGGTTGGAACGAAGGAACAAAATCGCCTATTACCGTAACCTGCAGTGACGGAACAGTAGAATACTAAAAGCATATTGCAGAGGCTATCTCAATTTTAAAATTTGAGATAGCCTCTCTTTTTTATTGACAAAGCTCTGAAAATATATTATAATATAAAGTGAAAAATTATTGCCAAACTTAAAGAAAGAGAAGGTTTGATATGCCCGAACTTTTATCCCCTGCGGGAAACTTTGAAAAGCTTAAAGCGGCGCTGCTTTACGGTGCGGATGCCGTTTATCTGGCTGGAACGCGCTTCGGTATGCGCTCCGCCGCAGACAATTTTACAGACGAGGAGCTGTTTGCCGCTGCTGAATACGTCCACGCGCGTGGAAAAAAGCTCTATCTTACGCTCAATACTATGCCCCACGCTCACGAATACGCGCCGCTTCGCGCCTTTCTTGAAAATATCAAGGATGCAGGCATCGACGCCTTTATCGTCGCCGATCTCGGCGTTATGTCGCTGCTTCGCTCGGTCATTCCCGACGCCGAGATACACGTCTCGACTCAGGCGAGCATCGTAAGTCCCGAGGCGGCTCTTGCTTACGTCGCGCTCGGTGCAAAGCGACTCGTGCTCGCTCGCGAGCTGACGCTTGGCGAGATAAAGACTATCAAGGCATCTCTCCCCGAGGGTGTTGAGCTTGAGGCGTTCGTTCACGGCTCTATGTGCGTATCCTACAGCGGCAGATGCATGCTCTCCAACAGCCTCACGGGGCGCGACGCCAACCGCGGCGCGTGCGCTCAGCCTTGCAGATGGAACTATATCATAACCGAGGAAAAGCGCCCCGATCAGCCCTACCCCATCGAGCAGAACGAGCTTGGCACGTTTATTATGTCCTCTAAGGATATGTGCACGATCGAGATGATCCCCGAGCTTATAGAAGCAGGAATCGACTCCTTCAAGATCGAAGGCAGAATGAAGAGCGCGTACTACGCCGCAGTAGTCACCAACTCCTACAGAATGGCTATAGACGCGTATCTCGCCGATCCCGAGGGCTACGAATTTGACACGCGCATAATGCGAGAGCTTGAGAGCGTTTCGCACAGAGAATACTGCACGGGCTTTTATCGCGACTTCCCGATGGACGAGCCGCAGATGTCGACTATCAACGGCTATATTCGCGAGAAAGCTTACTTTGCTACCGCCCTTGAGGAGAGCGAGCTCCCCCTGCCCGACTCTCTTGAGCGCACCACCGACGGCGGCACTCTTTATCCCTTTATTCAGCGCAACAAGATAAAGCTTGGCGATTCTGCCGAGATGATCTCCCCCCGCAAGCTTGGCAGAGCCTTCGGCGTTACCGAGCTTTACAGCGAGAACGGCGAGCCTATTGAAGCCGCTCCCCACCCCTCGCAAAAGTTCTTTGTCAGAGTTCCCTTTGAGGTAACGGCGGGCGACATAATCCGCTCGGGCGAATAATTCATAAATACCTCTTTGCCCTCATAAGATTTGATTATGAATGGGGGTGAAGTATGATTACTGACTATATAAAGGCGATAGCGCTCGGAATAGTTGAAGGAATAACCGAGTGGCTGCCGATAAGCTCTACGGGGCATCTGATACTGCTCGAGGAGCTTCTCTCGCTTGATGCGCCAAGCAGACTCGGAGAGGAATTTGCCGCGCAGTATTCGGCGATGTTTTCTGTGGTAATACAGCTTGGCGCGATACTCGCCGTGGCGGTGTTCTATCTCAAGGCGCTCCTGCCTACCACAAAAAACTCGCGTGCGCTATGGGTAAAGCTCGCGTTGGCGACCTTCCCCGCCGCGCTCATCGGACTACTCGCCGACGCGCTTTGCGAGCGCGCCTTTGGCAAAAGCCTTGATTCCCTGCTCTTTTGCCCCGAGGTAGTTGCCTCGGCACTCATAATCTACGGTCTGCTCTTCATTGTCGTGGAGAGGCTGACGAGAAGAAAGCAGAGCGAGGTATGCTCGGTGACAGAAATAAACCTGCCGACCGCGCTCGCCATAGGCTGTTTTCAGTCTCTCGCGCTCGTCCCCGGAACATCGCGCTCGGGCGCTACCGTGCTTGGCGCGAGACTGCTCGGAATTGACAGACGGGCGGCGGCTGAATTCTCGTTTTTTGCCGCGCTCCCCGTGATAGCCTCGGCAAGCGCGCTCAAGCTCGTGGATTTTACGCGCTACGCGACGGATAGCGGCGTTTCTATACCAAGTGATGCGCTCCTGCTTTTGCTCGTCTCGGGCATCGTGGCGTTTCTGACGTCGCTTTTATCTATAAGATTTTTAACCGGATTTATAAAAAAGCACACCTTTATCCCCTTCGGTATCTACCGTATCATCTTAGGTGTGGCGGTGCTTATGCTCCGCGGAAAATAATCAAAGGAAAGGAGAGATAAAATGGATAAGCTGAAGATCCCCTACCCCATCATAGTAGAGGGAAAATACGACCGCCTGCGCTTGCTTTGCGTATGCGAGGCGAATATAATAGCCACCGATGGCTTTGGCATCTTCAAGAAGCACGAAAAGCTCGCGCTTATCCGCAGTCTCAGCGCAAAAACGCCGATAATTCTCCTTACCGACAGCGACGGAGCGGGCAAGCTCATCCGCTCGCATCTCACCTCGGCTATCCCGAAGGATCGCCTGATACAGCTCTACATCCCTAAGATCGAGGGCAAGGAAAAGCGTAAGGCCGCACCCTCGGCAGAGGGAACGCTCGGCGTTGAGGGTATGGAGCAAAAGCTTCTCTACGATCTGCTCGCTCCATTTGAGGATAGCGAGCGAGTCAGCAGAGGCTGTGAAAATCCGCTTTCAAAGGCTGATCTCTACCGCGACGGCCTTGCAGGGCGCGACAACAGCGCCTCTATGCGCGATAAACTCGCCAAAAAACTTTCTCTCCCCACGGGAATGACACCCAACGCACTTCTCTCGGCGCTGAAGATACTTATCACCTACGAAGAATACGAAAAGCTTGTAAAGGAGCTTTATGAATAATATAAAACAGGAATTTGAAAGAGAGGCGCTCGTGCTTGGCGAGGACGCCGTAATAAAGCTGAATAATTCGTCGGTCGCGCTCTTTGGCGTTGGCGGAGTCGGAAGCTACGCCGCCGAGGCTCTCGCGAGAGCAGGCGTGGGCAGGATAATGCTTATCGACAACGACACCGTCTCGCGCTCCAATATCAACCGTCAGCTCTGCGCTCTGCAAAGCACTATAGGGCAGTTCAAGGTTGACGTGGTAGCCGAGCGCATCAAGGACATCAACCCCGACGCTACCGTTGAGTGCCGCAGGGATTTCGTGCTTCCCGACAATATAAGCACCTTCTCTCTTGAGGACTTTGACTTCGTGATAGATGCTATCGACACGGTATCGGCAAAGATAGCGATAATCGAGACCACGCTTGCCGTCGGCACTCCGTCGGTAAGCTGTATGGGCACGGGAAACAAGCTTGATCCCACCGCGTTTTGCGTGACCGATATATCAAAGACCAACACCTGCCCTCTTGCGCGAGTTATGCGCCGCGAGCTTAAAAAGCGCGGCATTACTCACGCGAGGGTGATATACTCGACCGAGGAGGCGATAACCCCCAAGGAAGCGCTTGAGGACGGAAGCCGACGCTCAGTTCCCGGAAGCCTTTCCTTCGTTCCGTCGGTTGCAGGGCTTATTGCCGCATCCGAGGCGGTCAAGTCTATCCTTAAAGGAGAAAAGAAAAATGGCTAAGATAAAATGGAAGGGCGGCGCTCTGACTGCTCCTGTTCCGCCCGCGATGATAAGTTGCGGAAGCGAGGAGACGGGCAACTCAAATATAATCACTATCGCCTGGACGGGTATCGTCAACACCGTTCCGCCAAAGACCTATATATCGGTTCGCCCCTCGCGCCACTCCTACGCTATCATCAAGGAGAGCGGCGAGTTCGCGATAAACCTCACCCCCGCGTCACTCGTAAAGGCGGCGGACTATTGCGGCATCTACACGGGCGCGAAGGTAAACAAGTTTGAAAAGTGCGGACTTACCAAAGAAGAGGCGAGCGAGATCTCCTGTCCGCTTATCGCCGAGAGTCCTCTCTCGCTTGAGTGCAAGGTGACCGATATTATCGAGCTCGGCAGTCACCACATGTTCCTTGCCGACATCGTCGCAGTTGACGTTGACGAAAAGCTGATCAACAAAGAAGGAAAGCTTTGTCTTGAGAAGGCGGGGCTTGCCGCCTTTGCTCACGGAGAGTATTTCGCGCTCGGCGAGAAGCTCGGATACTTCGGATTTTCGGTCAAAAAGAAGAAAAAGCACCCGAAAAAAAAGTAAAAATAACGTTTTTTGTGCAAAGTGCAGAAAATAATTTATTTTCAAAAAAGCACTTGACAAGCTTTTTAAAAGTTTTCCACAGGCTAAATTTAATTTACCCCCGCAAAAACGCTTGATTTTCAAGGTTTTCCACACTTTCCACAGAGTTTTCCACAATTCAAAGCTTTTCCACAGGTGCTGGTTGTGGAAAAAATATTAGCTCTATTATTTAGGCAAAACAACCAAAAATCCACTTTCTGCAAGGTCAAAAACAGCCTTTTCGGGTTCTTTCGCGCTTTTTCGCTAAAGAAACGAGATCGCTCGGGGCTATTGCAAAGGCTGTTTAAAAAATCGCGTGCCGGAGCAGGAAATTTTAAAAAAATATTGTAATGCGAGCGATTAAGTGTTATAATTATCATGAAAGAAATTTGCAGAGGTCTTTGTGAGATACATCATTTCGTCAGCCGAGGACGGACTGACCGTAAAGCAGATATTGCTCTCCAATATCGGCGTGTCGGTGTCACATCTGAGGCACTTGAAATTTATTGAAAACGGAATAATGCTCAACGGCGAGAAGGCAACCGTCAGAAGACAGGTGGCAACGGGCGACTGCCTTGAGGTAGCGGTCGAGGACGTGCGCGAGGGCTCGCGCCTGACACCGACCGATATTCCTCTTGAGATGATCTACGAGGACTCGGCGATCGCCGTTCCCTCAAAGCCTGCGAATATGCCGACTCACCCCTCTCACGATCACCACGGCGACACGCTCGCCGACGCGCTCGCCTACAGATATAAGGACTGCCCCACGCCATTCGTCTTTCGCCCTATCAACCGCCTTGATCGGAACACGAGCGGTCTGACGCTTATAGCAAGAGACAGGATAAGCGCCGCAAGGCTCTCTGAGAGCATGCGCGAGGGCAGGATAAAAAAGCAGTATCTCGCCATTCTCTGCGGAATTCCCGAGTGTGAGGACGGCGTGATAGAGACATATATGCGCCGCACCGAGCAGAGCATCATCAAGCGTGAGGTCTGCGACGCCGACGGCGGCGGAGACTACGCTCTTACGAGATACCGCGTTATCGCCAAGGCAGATAGATATTCTTTAGTCCTCGCATCCCCCGAGACGGGAAGAACGCATCAGCTCAGAGTGCATTTTTCAAGCATCGGCTGTGCTATTCTCGGTGACGATATGTACGGCACTCCCTCCCCCCTTATCTCGCGCCAGGCGCTTCACGCCGTCGCTCTGAAGCTCCCTCACCCGACCACAAGCGAGGAGCTTTCACTCCGCGCAAGACTCCCCGAGGATATGCGATCTGCGCTGATCTCTGTTTTCGGCGAGGAGACCGAAGCGCATCTTTACGAGTATTCCGACTTTCTGGCTTAACGCCACAAAAGAAGAAAAGAAAAGGAATTTTACAAAATCAAAATGGATCAGAACAATATACAGATACCAACAGAGGAAGAAAAGGAAGCTCAGAAGCAGACCGAGCGCCCTGTGCAGAACGAGCGCAAGCTGAAGCTGCCGCTCGTGTGCAAGATAATATACGCGCTCGCCGCGCTCTGCGCCGTTCTCTATATCTGCTTTATCTGCTTCCCCGAGTTTTCGGATATATTCAACAGATACGTCTCGCCATTCGTCAGAGGCTTTCTGGCTACTCTCACGGGCTGGATACCCTTCTCGCTTGCCGAGTTCCTCTTGCTTATGGTTCCCTTTATAGTCATAGCAATAGTCGTTTTCGGACTCAAGCGCTATTCTTCATCCTGGAGAGACGTGTTGATATTCTCGCTCACGATACTCTCTGTAGCGGCTTACGTGTTCTCGACCTTCACGCTCGGCTTCGTGCCTGCATATCGCGGCTCAAGGCTTGACAAAAAGCTTGGACTTGACAAGCAGCCGGTCAGCGCCGAGGAGCTTCGCGACACGACCTACGCCGTTCTTGAGGAGCTTACGGCTATTGAGAGCGAGATAGGCTTTAAGAGCGACGGATTTTCGGTAATGCCCTATAGCTACGAGGAGCTTAACGACAAGCTTATGGACGCTTACGACGTCGCCTGCGAGAAGTACGACTTTATCCCCAAGCTCCACAGCCGCGTTAAGCGCATCATGCTCAGCGAGCCTATGACCTTCACTCATATAAGCGGTGTTTACACCTTCTTTACGGGTGAGGCGAATATAAACACAAATTTCCCCGACTACACGCTTCCCTACACCGCCGCGCACGAGCTCGCGCATCAGCGAGGCATTGCGCGCGAGGACGAAGCAAACTTCGTCGCCTTCCTCGTATGCAAGGAATCAGACGACGTATATATAAGATATTCGGCGTATTTGAATATGTACGAGTATCTTCGCAACGCTCTTTATTCGGCAAGCACCGACTACTATACCGAGACCTACTACAGCGTTCCCGTAAACTGCCGCAAGGAAATGGCGGCATATTCAAAATTCTTTGATAAGTACCGCGAGAACGTCATAGAAGAGGTCTCCGAAACTGTCAACGATACCTTTCTTACCATAAACGGTACCGAGGGTACGAGAAGCTACGGTATGGTGGTCGATCTCGCTGTTGCCTACTACAAGGCTCAGTAAAACAAGACTACTAAAGAAAATTCAATGGGAGGTATTATGAAACAGCTTATCATTCGAGGCGGAAAGCCGCTTCACGGCGACGTATATATAAGCGGAATGAAAAACTCTGCCCTCCCCGTCATCTTTGGCACTATCGCCGCAAACGACGTGTGTACTATCAAAAATCTCCCTGACGTAAGCGACATTTCTCTCGCGCTTGAAACGCTTGAGATGATAGGCGCAGACGTCAGATTCATAGACACCTCTACGGCTATTATAGACACGAGGCGCGTTCAGATGAAGAGCCCTCCCCTCGAATACGTCAGCAAGATGCGAGGCTCTATCTACCTGCTCGGCGCTATGCTCGGCAGATTTGGCAAGGCTCAGGTAGGCTACCCCGGCGGATGCGATTTCGGTCTTCGCCCCATCAACCTTCACATCAAGGGCTTTGAGGCGCTCGGAGCGAGAATTTCCTTCTCGGGCAGTGCTATGATAGACGGCGACGCGCCCGACGGGCTTCGCGGAAATCTCGTTTATCTTGACATCGCCTCGGTCGGCGCGACTATCAATATTATGCTTGCCGCGGTATTTGCCGAGGGCACTACCATAATAGAAAACGCCGCAAGAGAGCCGCACATCGTGGATATGGCTTGCTTCCTCAACGCTTGCGGTGCAAAGATCTCGGGCGCGGGAACGAGTATGATAAGGATAAAGGGAGTGGATAAGCTCCACGGCTGTACCTACGAGCTTGCTCCCGATATGATAGAGGCGGGAACCTATATGGTAGCCGCGGCGGCTACGGGCGGACGAATTTGCGTCAAAAACGTAGTTCCCAAGCACATGGAATCTATCAGCGCAAAGCTTCGCGAGATAGGTATTCCGCTTGAGATAACCGAGAACAGCATTACCGTCAGCGGCGTGCCAAGCTTCCGCGGAACAGAGATAAGAACTAATCCCTATCCGGGATTTCCCACCGATATGCACCCTCAGTTCAGCGCGCTTCTCGCGCTATCTCAGGGTATGAGCACAGTCTCGGAGGGCATATACAGCGGACGGTTCAAGTACGTGCCCGAGCTTAACAAGATGGGCGCACATATCGAGGTAGTCGATAACGCCGCGCTTATAAACGGCGTAGAAGAGCTTCACGGAGCAGAGGTCAAGGCGACAGACCTGCGCGCAGGCGCGTGCCTCGTAATTGCCGCCCTCGCCGCCCACGGAGTTACCACCATTTCGGGAGTTGAGTGCATCGACAGAGGCTACGAAAACCTCGTCGAGAAGCTCAAATTCCTCGGCGCGAATATCAAAAGAACTTGATACATATTAATACATATTAAAGACAAAAACGGCAGAGGAATTTCTCTGTTGTTCTTAACAGAGAAATTGAAGGCAGAGAAAACACTTGTTTTCTCTGCCGATTTGTGTTATAATGGGGCTAACGAAAAGCCTCCCTCCCGGAGGGAGCCTTTGGATGCGCGCAACCTTAGGGGTATGGGCTTTGCCCTGCGCCTTTGTAATACCAAGGCGAAACTTGAGATAAACAGAACGATAAATAAGAATTTGATGGAGGGACACCTATGAGATGCGTATGGGAGCATAATGGTAATGATACCTTGCTATATTCCGTTGATTATATTGGAGCATATACAAGAGGAATCAGTCTTGAAGCTGCAATGTCAAAAATGAGTGCAGAAATAGAAGCATATTCTTTATGGCGTGGTCAAGAATGCAAACACGATACTGATATTGAAATTGTCCAAGAGAAGGATGGCGATTTGCAAGTATCAGATGCAGATTCTGATATTCTGTTCGATACCGAGAAAGCACCACTCTCACGGGAGGAATATGAAAAACTAAAGGCACTTGTTTTGAAATCGGCAAGGGATTTCTATGACTTGTATTCCTCCGTCTCAAACAAAAATGAGAGTTGCCTACCCCATCGACAGACATTTTACGGTGCTGTGCCACGAACCGCACAGGAAATGTATGAACACACAAAGAATGTGAACTCCTATTATTTTGCGGAAATCAATGTTGATGTTGATAACGAAGGCACGATATATGATTGCAGAAAAAGAGGATTTGAGTGTTTGGAGCAAACTCCTGGCTTCCTAGATAATGTTGTTATTGAGGGAAGTTATGATGAACTTTGGTCGCTTCGTAAAGTGATGCGTCGTTTTCTGTGGCACGATAGAATCCACGCAAAGGCTATGTATCGGATGGCTGTTAAAACATTCGGTGCGTTTGGTGCAGACAATACATTTAAGTTCATTATTGATTAAGTAAAATTTCAATTTGTCTAACAGAACTAGAAAACCCCGACAGACTGTTAAAAATCTGTCGGGGTTAATTATTTGTTTTCTGCGCATCAAATTTTGCTTGTCCGTAGGGGCGTTCTGTGAACGCCCGCGGGCGAACACAGTTCGCCCCTACCGTGTGGTGTTAGGTAAATGTTTCGTATTTCTCCGCTAAGAACATCACGCTTTTATCCTCTGCCGTTTTTCATTTACTTATTACAAGTCGAATATCTCTTATATTCCTCGCCGTCAAGCGTGCGGAAGGAGAATACTCCGTTCTCGTAAAGGATATAGCTCTTCGGCGAGCTTTCCTTAGGTATTGAGAGCGAGCCGGGGTTGATATAGAGGTTGTCCTCACCAAACTCTATCGCAACGGGTACGTGGGTATGTCCGTGCAGAAGTATATCGCCCTTTGCAAGCGGCGGCAGGCTATCGGTATTGAACTTATGTCCGTGCGTTGTGAATATCCTAAGACCGTCAAGCGACAGATAGGCGTAATCCGCGAGTATCGGGAAGGAGAGCACCATCTGATCGACCTCGGTATCGCAATTTCCTCTCACCGCGAGTATCTCGTTCTTCAAGGGGTTGAGAAGCTCTATTACCTTCTTCGGCGCATATCCTGCGGGCAGATCGTTTCTCGGGCCGTGATAGAGTATGTCTCCGAGAAGCAAAAGCTTCTCAGCGCCCGATGTCTTATATATCTCAATAAGTCTCTCGGCGGTGTTCGCGTCGCCGTGTATGTCCGATGCTATCAGTATTCTTGCCATACTTAACCTCTCACCGTTCCCTTCTCGCCGCTTCCCGAGATAAGATACTTCTCGGTGGTAAGCGCAAAGAGTCCCATAGGTCCTCTTACGTGAAGCTTCTGAGTAGAGATTCCGATCTCAGCGCCAAAGCCGAACTCGCCGCCGTCGGTAAATCTCGTGGACGCGTTGACGTAGAGCGCCACCGAGTCTATCTCTCTCTGGAAACGGTCAGCGGCTTCCTTATCCTCTGTTACTATCGCCTCGCTGTGTCCCGTGCTGTATTTGTTGATATGCTCTATCGCCTCGTCAAGAGTATCTACCACCTTGAGCGCGAGGATGTAATCGTCGTACTCGGTCGCGTAGTCCTCGTCGGTTGCCGCAGAGATACCGCCGATAATGGCTCTGCTTCTCTCACAGCCGCGCAGATCAACCTTGTAGGGCGCGAGCGCAACCTGCAGCATCGGCAGGAATTCTGCCGCAACGTCAGTATGCACGAGCAGAGTCTCTATCGCGTTGCAGACCGAGGGGCGCGAGCATTTCGCGTTGACTGCGATATTTATCGCCTTGGTCATATCAGCCGCGCGGTCAACATAGAGATGGCAGTTGCCCGCACCCGTCTCAATGACAGGCACCTTGGAATTCTCCACGCAAGCGCGGATAAGTCCCTTGCCGCCTCGGGGAATGAGAACGTCAACGAGTCCTCTCATCGACATCAGCGCGTTCGCGCTCTCACGGCTGGTCGAGGTGATAAGCTCTACCGCACCGCGCTCAAATCCGCATTCCTCAAGCGCGCTCTTTATTACTCTGACGAATTCTTTGTTCGTGTTTATCGCTTCCTTGCCGCCGCGAAGAACTACTGCGTTGCCGGTTTTCAGGCAGAGTGCGGCAGAGTCAACGGTAACGTTAGGTCTTGCCTCGTAGATGATACCCACCACGCCTAAGGGTACTCTTATACGGCGCAGAGTGATACCCGAGGGGCGCGACCACTCCTCTCCCTTGCCTATCGGATCCTCAAGAGAGATCACGTTGTAGAGCGAGTCGGCTATTCCCTTGATCCTATCGCTGTTTATCATAAGTCTGTCGAGCATAGCCTTTGCCACGCCGTTTTCCTCGGCGGCGGCAAGATCGACATCGTTTGCCTCGATTATCGTCGTCTCGTTCTCTATCAGCTTCTCTGCGATCTTAGCAAGAAGCGCGTTTTTCTTCTCCTCGCTCGCGAGCGCTATGCTTCGCGATGCCGCCTTAGCGCTTTCACAAAGCGCTCTTACTTCCGTAATTATATCCATTTTAGTCTCCTTATTTTCTCGTGTATGCTTCCTCTATCTCACAAACGTAGAAGGTGTGGTAATCGTCCTTGTAAAACTTTATCATATCTTTGTCAAGGAAGCAGTCCTCGCGCAGATCGTCCTCGTAGAGCTTTCTGCAGATAAGCAGAGTCTCTGCCTCGTTTATCGCGGGCACGCCGCTAAGCTCTGAGGTGGAAAGTCCGCAAAGAGAAAGCTTGTCGCAGTCACGTCCGCTCTCCTTGCCGCAGAGCGCGAGAGCCTCGCGGTGACCTTCTCCAAAGAACGCGAGCGAGAATCGCTCCTCGTTTGCCATAAGACTATACGTGTGTCTCTGAGGACGCACAAAGCATATAGCGACGTTCTTGTTCCAAAGCACGCCCATAGCGCCCCAGCTCGCAGTCATAGCGTTTGCTCTTCCCTGCGCCTCGTCATTTACAGTTATAAGCATCCACTCGGTGCCTATCATTTTCATCGCGTTACCAAGCTCCTTGGGAGATATCTTTACAAAGCCTTCCATACACGTTCTCCTCTTGCATAAATATTTATACAGTATTAACTCATACTACTATTATAATATAGCAAAAAAACGCCGTTTCGTCAATCTTTTTTTAAAATAAAGATTAAAAAAGCGAAAAAAATTAACCGATAACTATAGACAAATCGCGAAAAAAGGTTTATAATTATTCATATCCAAGCATTTTGCTTGACTTTTACCCATTGCACGAAAGGCGCTACTATGCAAAACAACATCAAATTCATTCGCAAATTACCTATACCTATGGATCTCAAGGCACAGTTTCCGCTCAAGGCAGAATACGCCGAAAAGAAGAAAATAAGAGACAAGGAGATAGCTGACGTATTTACGGGCAAGTCCGACAAGCTCATTCTCGTCATCGGTCCCTGCTCTGCTGACCGCGAGGACGCGGTCCTCGACTATATCTCGCGTCTTGCCGTCGTTCAGGAAAAGGTAAATGATAAAATACTCATAATTCCGAGAATTTATACAAACAAGCCTCGCACCACAGGCGACGGATACAAGGGCATGGTGCATCAGCCTGACCCCAATGCCGCAGAGGATATGCTCGAGGGTATTATCGCTATCCGCCGACTCCACACGAGAGCTATCGAGGAGACGGGACTCTTCTGCGCCGGCGAGATGCTCTACCCCGAGAACTACCGCTACCTTTCCGACCTGCTCGCATACGTTGCGGTAGGCGCGCGCTCTGTTGAAAATCAGCAGCACAGACTTACGGCAAGCGGCATCGATATTCCCGTAGGTATGAAGAATCCCACGGGCGGCGACATCTCGGTAATGCTCAACTCGATCACCGCCGCTCAGCATCCGCATACCTTCCTTTATCGCGGTTGGGAGTGTCAGTCAAGCGGCAACCCCCTTACTCACGCGATCATGCGCGGATACGTAAACAAGCACGGCGAGTCACTCCCTAACTATCATTTTGAGGACCTCGCGCATCTCTATAAGGAGTACACCGAAAGAAATCTCGCTAACCCCGCGCTTATCGTTGACGCTAACCACGCAAACTCGGGCAAGAAGTATCTCGAGCAGTCTAGAATATGCAAGGACGTGCTTCACTCGGCGGCACATTCTCCCGAGATCAAGAGTCTGCTCAAGGGCTTTATGATAGAAAGCTACATCGAGGACGGCTCTCAGAAGCCTACCGACACGGTCTACGGAAAGTCTATAACCGACCCCTGTCTTGGCTGGGCAAAGACCGAAAAGCTTATCTACGACCTCGCCGAGCTCGTTTGATATATCAGATAAAAGAAAAGCTCCCGTGCGCTGACGCGCACGGGAGCTTTGTTTATTTAACAGCCGCAGCAGCAAACGAAAACGATGATAAGAGCGATGATGATCCACCAAACGTTGTTGTCGCCGAAAAGGTTGCAAAGACAGTTATTCATAATATATCCTCCGATTAAGATATGGGGGCTTTGCCCTCTCGATATCATAATATGCAAAGGATAATATTTTGTGATAGCTTTCTTTTTCAGATGCTGTCGTCAAATTCAACGGGATTGCCTGCCTCATCGGATGCAAACGCCGCTTCCATTACCTTCATAACACGCATAAGCTCGGCGTGAGTTACGATCTGCTCTGCCTTACCGTCAACTGCGAGGCAGTAGTTGCGGTAGAAATCGTGTACGTCGGATTCGGGAGAAGGAATGGTGTACTCGGAGATGGTGTCCTTGTTTCTGGGCGCCATGGTCTTGGTAAGACCTGCGGCAGTAACTACGGGAACTACGTCCTTGTCCTCCCAGTTCTTGCAGCAGACAACCTCGCAGTCCTTGCCCCAATCGCGCACGATAGCGCTTCCGTTTGTACCAGTCATATAGTGTCTGGGCATAGAGATGAAGTTGGAGGTGCCTACCTCGATTCTCGCGGTAAGACCGCCCTCGAAGTAGATGTCGAGCTTGAAGCCGTCGTCAACGACGTAGTTGGTGATGTGGTCGCAACGGCAGTATATTCTCTCGATTCTTTTGTCCTTTACCATCTGAAGCGTCTGGTCGATAAGATGAACGCCCCAGTCGAGTATCATTCCGCCGCCGTGCTCCTTCTTTCCGCGCCAGTCGCCGGGAATACCGTGAGAGCCCTGAACTCTCGACTCAATGTTTGTCACCTCGCCAAGATCGCCCGACTCGTATACCTGCTTCATAAGCAGGAAGTCAGCATCCCATCTTCTGTTCTGGTGGGTGGTGAAAAGCTTGCCTGTTCTTGCCGAAGCCGCGATAATCTCCTCAAGCTCCTTGCAGCTGAGACAAACCGGCTTTTCGCAGATAACGTGCTTGCCTGCCTCAAGAGCGGCGATAGAGAGCGGCTTATGCAGCTCGTTGGGAACTGCGATAGTAACTATGTCAACGCTCTCGTCAGAGAGAAGATCCTCAAACGAGGAATAAACGTGTATATTTTCTTCGAGTGCCTTCTGACGTCTGGACTCCTTGATATCCCAGATACCGCGAAGCTCAGCAACGTCGCTTGCGAGAAGCTTTCTCTTGTGCCAGCTACCCATTCCGCCAAATCCAACTATGGCAACACCCTTTTTGTTAGTACTCATATCAATTTCCTTTCACTGTAACACAGTAATATATGCAAAAGTGTTATTCGCTTGAGGGGAGCATCCCCTCTACAACAATATTTTGCCACCTTTTGTCTTATATGTCAAGTAAATATGCCCAAATGAGCAATATTTGTCCACTTTTTCGCAAGTTTGTACGAATAAATATAAATATAAAATTAAGCGCCTCAAAATAGCGCGATCATTAAAATTTTACAAGGAAAAATGTATGCTTTGTGCAAGCTTCCAAAATTCCCCCGCACTGTTGACATCTTAAACAAATTATGGTATAATAGAGCCACAAGGTAGAAGTACCGCAAAATAGTCAAAACAATCGCCGCTATCTCGGTCTTTTACCTTGATAGCGGCTTTTTGCATAAAAAACAGACGAATTTGTAAACAAATTGTAAATAAACGAATAAAGGTGTAACGAAAGGCATATTTTTCTTGTCTATTATTTATGAGAGGTGTTTATATTTATCCTTTCCTATTCTCAAATTTAAGGAGGAAATTGAAGTGAAAAAATTTGTTATACTGTTGATCTGCCTATGCCTGTTGCTATGCTCCTGTAACGGAGTCTATCCTCCTTCTCATTCTACGCACGGAAATGCTGATGATGGCGTTTCAGCCTCTCCACCTTACATTTCTCCATTTTACTACGATTCCTTTTCGGATTTCAAAAAAGCCATAAACAAGGAAAAGAAATTATACGCTGAATTATCGGATATGAGAGCGAGTGAGGAAATAACCGCTAATTTCAAAGCTTTCGTTGAAAAATATCAATCTCAAGGTGTTATCGTACCGTATTGGAACGGCAAAGAAATAGAACTTCGTAATGAAGAAGGCTTTTCAAATATCTCTTTTTATCCTTCTGAAGGTTACGACCGTCCGTGCATATTTGTTCATCCAAAGGTATCAACAGGCGAGAATCTTTATATACATATATCCTACATACCTGAAGATATTATCAAGTCGCAAGAAAACCTAACCGCATCGGAGGTAAAAAAAGCGCTTTCTCCAAAATCCGCTAATATAGATAATCTTGGCGATGCGCACAAAAATATTTATGAGAAGACCATTCGGCTTGCGGATCGTGAGGTTATAGCTCTGGTAATCGAATATAAAGAAGATAAGCGAAACAGCACTTATTTGGTTTACGACGATCTGCTCATTGAAGTTCGCGATAATCCTGAGGTTTGGGATGAGGAATGGTTTTCTGCTTTGTCATTTGCACCTTGCAAATAATTTTCAGCCCTTGAATATAGTGATAATAATGAACAATACTAAGATTTGATAGAAATTGTTGGTAATAGGCAAATAAAAATTCATAGAGGAAGATAATTATGAGAAAACTTATAATTTTAATACTGATCTTTACGATAGTTTTATCCTGTTTCATATCCTGCAGCAATTCAGACCTTCCAAAGAAAATGGAATTATATCAAAGCGCTATCGGAGACGTAACGGCGGGGGGCGGTTTTGACGTTGAAACAGAGTATGAGTATTCTTATAAACCATTTACTAAATCCGACGTGCCGAATAAAGAATATATTTATGATTCAAAGACGTATGATCTTGTGTACCAAAGGTCTGAGCAGGAACACGTCCTCGGATTTGTCGTTGACATCTATAAAACCGAAGATAGAATAAAATTCAGCTTTCGTGAAGATACCGGGGAACTCGTTGGAGTGGATTTTATGACTCAACAGTATTACAACGGCGACCAAGCGGTTAATGAGGGTAAGATTTCCGAAGAATCAGCCATAGAGTATTCAAAGGAAATAGCCAAAAAGCATATAGGCGACATAGACGGATATACACCAATGTTAGAGGATACTCAGAAAAACGGCAACGAGAATTATTATTCCGTATCCTTTGTGAAATTTGTAGACGGCTACGAAACTGCAGACTACATTAGTATCCGTATCTCGTTGAATGGTGAGCTCGGATCAATTTCTTTGGGAGCGATAGGCGCTTTCGATAATTTAAAAATCGAAATTGATAAAGAAAGATTAAATCAAAGCGTTGCGGACAAATTAGATAAAATATGCGAAGAACGCAACTACACCTTGATAGATAAAACCTTTGGATATCAACGTATGCATCTCGTCCCTAATGGAGACGTATGTATATACACGTTGGTAGACGTGACCTATCTGAATGCCAACGGACTCGAAATAAGCACCGCACTTTGTATAGAAACTTGTGTTGCTAAAACGTAAAAGGAGTTATCTGTTTACGGGCTGCCTCGGC
>JAFVRA010000034.1 GCA_017504545.1 Clostridia bacterium
CTCTCTTGCCTTCTCGCCGAAGATCGCGCGGAGCAGTCTCTCCTCAGCGGTAAGCTCTGTCTCTCCCTTAGGAGTGATCTTACCAACGAGAATATCACCTGCTCTTACCTCAGTACCCTTCTTTACGATACCTTCGGTATTGAGGTCCTTGAGAGCGTCCTCGCCAACGTTGGGGATCTCTCTTGTGATCTCCTCCGGTCCGAGCTTGGTGTCTCTTGCCTCGTGTGTGTATTCCTCAATGTGAAGCGACGTGTAAACGTCGTCTCTTACGAGGCGCTCGTTAAGAAGAACTGCGTCCTCGTAGTTGTAGCCTTCCCAAGTCATAAAGCCGATAAGAGCGTTCTTACCGAGCGAGATCTCGCCGTTTGCGGTAGCGGGACCGTCGGCAATTACCTGACCTTCGGTAACTCTGTCGCCGCAAGCAACTACAGGTCTCTGGTTGAAGCAGGTGCCCTGGTTGGTCTTCTTGAACTTGATAAGCTCGTAAACGTCCTTATGTCCGTCGTCGCAGACAACTACTATCTTGGTAGCGTCAACCTTCTCGACAATACCCTCGTTCTTAGCAAGGATAACTACGCCCGAGTCAACTGCTGCCTTATATTCCATACCGGTACCAACAATAGGACTGTCGGTAACCATAAGCGGAACTGCCTGCTTCTGCATGTTGGATCCCATGAGTGCACGGGAGTTATCGTCATTCTCAAGGAAGGGGATCATTGCGGTAGCAACAGAAACCACCATCTTGGGAGAAACGTCCATATAATCGACCTCAGAGGGTGTTCTCTCAACGAACTCGCCCTTGTCGCGCGCGGTAACTCTATCGTGGATAAAGTAGCCGTTCTCGTCGATAGGCTCGTTTGCGGGAACGATAACGAAGTTATCCTCTCTGTCTGCGGTCATATATTCAACCTCGTCGGTAACTCTTCCCGTAGATTTGTCTATCTTGCGGAAAGGAGCCTCGATGAAGCCGTAATCGTTGATCTTTGCATAGGTAGTGAGGTAAGAGATAAGACCGATGTTAGGACCTTCAGGCGTCTCGATAGGACACATACGGCCGTAGTGGGTGTAGTGTACGTCTCTGACGTCGAAGGATGCTCTTTCTCTGGAAAGACCGCCCGGGCCGAGCGCAGAAAGACGGCGCTTATGCGTAAGCTCAGCGAGGGGGTTGTTCTGGTCCATAAACTGCGAGAGCTGAGAAGAACCGAAGAACTCACGAATGACGGTAGTAACGGGCTTGGTGTTGATAAGCGCACCGGGGGTGAGCTTCTCGCCGTCCTGAATGGTCATTCTTTCCTTTATTATCTTATCCATTCTCGTAAAGCCGATGCGGAGCTGATTCTGGAGCTGCTCACCGACAGAACGGATACGGCGGTTGCCGAGGTGGTCGATATCGTCCTTAACGCCAACGCCGTGCATAAGGTTGAGCAGGTAGTTGATAGATGCGTAGATATCGTCCTTAGTCAAGCACTTAGGACAGAGATCTGCCATTCTTTCCTTAACTGCCGCCTTGAGAGCGTCAACGTCATCACCGAATTCCTGTGCGAGTTCAAGAATTACGGGGATCCTTACCTTTTCATTTACGCCACAATCCTTGAGATCGTATCCAAGGACGTGCTCGGGGTAAATAGTGTTGTTCGAGAGCACCTTGATGATCTGACCGTTGTCAAGCTCAAGGCGAACGTCGTTAACACCTGCGTTCTCAATAAGATGTGCCTCCTCGTTGGAAAGCAGCTTTCCTGCTTCAAAGAGGATCTCACCTGTGATGGGGCTTACAACTGCAGCAGCAAGCTTGTGGCCTCTGATACGGCTGTGGATAGCCATCTTCTTGTCGAACTTATATCTACCGACAGAAGCGATGTCGTAACGCTTGCAGTCGAAGAAGTAGTTATTGATAAGTGTCTGAGCGGGCTCTACGAGAGCAGGCTCACCGGGACGGAGCTTCTTGTAGATCTCCTTGAGAGCCTCGATACCTGGGGTGGTGCCAGAGTGAAGAGCAAGAGCCTCGGACTCGTCCTTATCAAAGGTTACGGTGAGTGCTTCCTCATCGCCGAGAAGCTCGTAAATATCCTCTCTGGTCTCCTTACCGAGTGCTCTTACGAACATAGTAAGGGGAAGCTTACGAGTCTTATCTATACGTACATACATAACGCCCGAAGCGTCAACCTCGTACTCAAGCCATGCGCCTCTGTAAGGAATTACCTGTGTGCTGTATATCTCCTTACCCGACTTGTCTATGGTGTTATCGTAGTACATACCGGGAGAACGGATTATCTGAGAAACGATTACACGCTCTGCACCGTTGATAACGAATGTACCCGTCTCGGTCATTATCGGGAAATCACCCATAAATATGTCTGTCTGCTTTACCTCGCCCGTAAGCTTGTTGGTAAGTCTGACGTTGACCTTCAGAGGTGCCGCGTAGTTAGCGTCGCGCTCCTTGCACTCCTCTACTGTGTATTTGGGCTTCTGATCGATAGAATACGAAACGAATTCTATGACGAGATTGTCCGAATGGTCGGTTATAGGCGAGATGTCGCGAAGGACCTCCATCAGACCTTCCTCAAGGAACCACTTGAAGGATTTTGTCTGAACCTCAACCAGATTCGGAAGCTCACACGGGAAGCTGGATTTCGAGAAGCTCATTCTCGTGTTCTGACCAAGCTTTGTTTCTTTTACGTTGACCATTAATTCTACCACTCCATTCAAAGTTTTATCCGCTACCTTACCGTTGCGGAACACGGAAGCGATGCCTATATGCAAGCTTTGCGGACAGCGCGCGTATATATAATATACATTTTGAAAAAATTCTCGTCTCGCAAACAAAAATTTTCCGCTTTAACCGCAAAAAAGGCATAATAAGCAATTATAATGCAGTTTACAATTATAGCACGTTTGTCAAGATGTGTCAAGAGTTTTTTGAAAAAATTTTTAAGTTTTTTTGATTTTTTGCACATATTTTACTCTTTTTTGGGAAAATTTTGTCTTCTTCGGCGAGAGAGGCGCTTTTCGCGCTTCTCAAAAAAATTTTTAACTTTTTTTAAAAAAGGTATTGCAAAGTAGATAATTTTGTGGTATGATATGTTAATGTATGGATGAATGCGGTGCGTACCCTCTCATACGGACTGCTTTAGATTCTTTATTTTAATGTTAATGGAGGTAAAAATCAATGCCGAATATTAAAAGTGCAAAGAAGCGTGTTCTCGTTACAAAGACAAAGACTCTTCAGAATAAGATGTTCAAGACAGAGCTCAAGACTGATATAAAGAAGTATCAGGCTGCATTGGCTGCAGGCGACACAGAGCTTGCTCAGGCTACTTACAAGATTGCTGTTAAGAAGATCGACAAGGCTGCTGCACGTGGTATCATCCACAAGAATGCTGCCGCTCACAAGAAGAGCCAGTTTACAAAAGCTCTCAACAATATGTAATAATAGCCGTACATAGTTCTCACCGCTATGTACGGTTATTTACTTTCTGTTTGTTTTATTTAAATTTCGGAGGAAAATATGATATACGAAAGCATTTTAGAGCTCATCGGCGGCACTCCTCTTCTCAACGTAAAAAACTATTCCGCCAAATATGCTGACGGAGCGACCATTCTCTGCAAGCTTGAATATCTCAATCCCGCAGGAAGCTCTAAGGATCGTGCAGCGGCAAGAATGATAGCCGATGCAGAGGCGGCAGGACTTATCCGAGAGGATACAGTGATAATCGAGCCCACCAGCGGAAACACGGGTATCGGCTTTGCGGCTATCGCGGCAAGACTTGGATACAGAGTTATACTCACTATGCCCGACACCATGAGCGTAGAGCGCATAAAGCTGCTTCGCGCGTACGGAGCGGAGATAATACTCACCGACGGAAAATACGGAATGGCGGGAGCAATAAAGAAGGCGGAGGAGCTTGCCGCTTCTCTCCCCTCTGCGTTTATTCCCGAGCAGTTCTCAAATCCCTCGAACAGAGCCGCGCACAGAGACACCACGGGGCCTGAGATATGGCGCGACACCGACGGAAAGGTTGATATTTTCGTCGCGGGCATCGGCACGGGCGGAACTATCAGCGGAGTCGGCGAATATCTCAAGTCGCAAAATCCGAATATACAGATAGTTGGCGTAGAGCCCTCCTCATCCCCCCTTATAACCAAGGGCAGAAGCGGAGCGCACGGGCTTCAGGGCATCGGTGCGAATTTCATTCCCGACAATTTCAAGAGTGAATTCGTTGACCGCGTCATCTCTGTCAGCGAGGCTGACTCCTATGCTACTGCAAAGGAGCTTGCAGGGCTTGAGGGCATACTCTGCGGCATCACCTCGGGATCTGCTCTCCACGTAGCGACCGAGCTGTCTCACCTCCCCGAGAATAAAGGTAAAACGATAGTCGCCCTTCTTCCCGACACGGGCGCGAGATATCTCTCCACCCCTCTTTTTGATGAATAAGTTCAATAAAATTAACGGCTGAGCAAACGCTCAGCCGTTTTTGTCCTGTGTATAAAATCGGGAGGGGAGACCCCTCCCCTACAGGTAAATATAAAGGTAACAATTAAACCTGTAGGGGCGACCATCGGTCGTCCGCGGGTCTGTCGGGCTGCTTCGCTTCGCTCAGCGTAAAGTTTGCTCCGCAAACGTTTAGCGCCGACCCCTACCAACAAGAAAGATGACATCTCACCCCATTTGAGCAGGTCATCCTGAGCGGAGCGGCGAGATATTGTTTTGATAGGGTGATACGGCAACAACCGCCGCGCAGTCGAACTATTTTTGACGGGTTAGTCAAAAATAGCGAGGGAGTGGCTCGCCCACGACCGAGGGATCTCGTTGGGCGTTTGATGTATTAGACCTCTCAGGCTGTTACACAGCCAGCTCTCCTAC
>JAFVRA010000002.1 GCA_017504545.1 Clostridia bacterium
AGTTTTCGGTGACCGTAAGGTGTCCGAAAATTCTACATTAGAAAATACTTTTATTGTACATATATAAGGGTCGTCGAGGGCGCCGACCCCTACCAACAAAAAGGCTCCCTCCGGGAGCCAATGGTAACATCGCGCCGAGCATACGGGACGCCGAGGACGTCGTCCCCTACCGACAAAATTCTCCGCCGATAACGCTTTTTCTTTTGACACACAAGGCGCAAAAGAAAAAGCTTTGCAAAAAGAAAACGCCGTTTAGGAGATTTCGCTCTCTGCGGAGAGCGACCAAGGCTCTGCCTTTGGAAACCGCAAGCTTTTTAAAAAAAGCTTGAGCAAAAACTTTGCACGCACGCATCGTTCTTACTCAAGCTTTTCCTCCATTAACGTTCTTTGGCTCAACCTTTCTTCCAAGAAAGGTTGAAAAATAGCCTAACACAAACTAACTTCCAAACACTTCATCCCTGAACGCGTGGATGTTTGCCTCAAGGTCGCCGCGAAAGAGGGCGGCTGTGCCGAGCACGAAGATATTCGCGCCCGCGCCTCGCATTCTGATACCGTTCTCGATACTGACGTTTCCGTCGACCTCGATCTCGGCGTCCCCCCTGCCTGCTTCGTCAAGCAGGCGGCGCGTCTCGGCGATCTTTTCTATCGTACCGGGTAGCATCTTCTGCCCCGCAAATCCGGGATTTACCGCCATTATCAGCACTCCGTCGATAAGCGGCAACAGCTCCGAGAGCGCCGATGTCGGCGTTTCAGGGTTGAGCACTATAAACGCCCTCGCACCGCGCGACTTGATCGCCTCGATGCACTCGCGAGGCTTGTCAGTGCTCTCAATATGAACGCTCACTATATCCCCCTCTGCTATCGGGAAGCTCGGGATATGCTTCTCGGGCTCTCTGACCATAAGGTGAATATCAAGAGGGATATAGCAATTCTGCTTGAGCTGCCTTGCGAAATCCACGCCAAGCGCGAAATTGGGCGCAAAGCTACCGTCCATAACGTCAATGTGCAAAAGCTCTATGCCGTTTTTCTCGAAAGTAGCCGTCTGTGCCGCAAGCTCAAAAAAGCTCGCGCACATCATCGACGGTGATAGCTTGTCCTGAAGCATTTTCAATTCTCCTTACAGTCCTCTTCAAAAATCAAAGCGTTGCTATATATTCCTCGGCAAAGTGCGCGGCAACAGCACCGTCTGCGGCGGCTGTAACTATCTGGCGAAGCGCCTTGGTCCTTACGTCGCCTGCGGCGAAAACGCCCTCGATACTCGTCTTGGTGTCCTCGCCCGCAATTATATATCCGCTACCGTCAAGCGCGATCTGACCGCCAAAGGCAGCCGTCACGGGCGAGCGACCGATGCTTATAAAAAGCCCGTCAAGTGAGAGCTCGCTCTCCTCGCCGCTCTGCTTATTCCTGATCTTAACGCCGCTAAGGCGCTTGTCGTAAATAAGCTCTGTGACCTCGCTGTTCCAGAGAAATTCTATCCCCTCTGCCTTCATCAGCGGCTCGTGGTACACCTTCTCTGCGCGCATAGTGTCTCTGCGGTGAATAAGATAGACCTTAGCGCATATCTTCGAGAGAAGAAGCGCGTCAGCCGCCGCGGAATTTCCGCCGCCGACCACCGCGACAGTCTTGCCTCGATAGAGCATACCGTCGCAAGCGGCGCAGTAGCCCACGCCTCTGCCAACGAGCTTTTCCTCATCGGCAACCCCGAGATGCTTGTGTCCCGCACCCGTCGCGATTATCACCGCCCTTGCGAGTATCTCGCCCGAGTCGGCAACTATTTTCTTCGGCTGAGTGCTAAGCTCGCAGGAGAGAACCTCGGTCTGCACCGTCTTTGCTCCAAAGCGCTCAGCGCCTGCCTGCATCTTCATTCCGAGCGTAAATCCGTCAACTCCCTCGTCAAAGCCGGGGTAGTTGTCGATGCTCTGCGTCTCGGTCATCTGTCCGCCCGCCGAGAATTTCTCAAGCACGAGAGTGTCAAGCCCCGCGCGAGTGGCGTAAAGCGCCGCGGTGTATCCCGCAGGGCCGCCGCCGATAACTACGACGTCGTATATTTTCTCCACAGTAAAGCTCTCCTTATCCAAGCATAGCGAGGATCTGCGCCTTAGGTCTTGCGCCTACAGACTGATCTGCTACCTTGCCGTCCTTGATAACAAAAAGCGTAGGAATGCTCATAACCTCAAACTTCTCGGCAAGAGCGCCCTCCTCGTCAACGTTTACCTTGCAGATCTTGTATTCGGGATGCTCCTCTGCGATCTCTGCAACGATGGGAGCTACCATACGGCAGGGGCCGCACCAATCAGCGTAAAAATCGATAAGCACGGGCTTGTCACAATTCATAACCTCTGCTTCAAAATTATCCTTAGTAAGCTTAATAACTGCCATTTTAAATTTCTCCTTTTATTTTAAATTTATTTTTTCTTATTATTTCCCGTCCGCGCGAAGATACGCAAGTATCTCCTCTGCATTCGTATCGGGCTTTACCTTCGGCATGACCTTTTCGATAATGCCGTTTTCGTCAATGATAAATGTGCTTCTCACCACACCAAAGGAAAGCTTGCCGTAAAGCTTCTTCTCCTGCCACACGCCGTACGCCTTGATAGCCTCACGCTCGGGGTCGGAAAGCAGAATAAAGGGGAGCGAGTATTTAGCGGCGAACTTCTCGTGCGATGCTACGCTGTCCTTGCTGATACCGATGACCTCGGCGTCTATATTTTTGAATTGATCATACGCGCCCGCAAAGGCACACGCCTGACGCGTGCATCCCGGGGTATTGTCCTTGGGGTAAAAATAGAGTATCACCTTTTTGCCGAGGAAAGACGAGAGCGAGACCCCGTTGCCCTTGCCGTCCTTCAGCGTAAAATCAGGTGCTTTCATTCCTGCTTCTATCATAGTTGTATCCTTTCCTTCATTAAAGTTCTTTTGGTTCTTTTCTTCCAAGAAAAGAACATAATTTTCGTCACATAAACTAACATCACACGCCGTAAAGAATATGCAGATTTCGGATATTGGGGTCGGTTATCTTATTGTTGACCGAATAGGCGTGTCCTTCGGCTTCGTTGCCCTGATAGTCGCTAAGCCCTTGCGCTGAAAGCTCCTTTGCGACAAGCTCGCAGATGCGCTCTATGGTCTTCTGCTTCTCGGGGGCGTTCTCCTTGCTGTTGGGAGACGAGATCAGCCACTCAAGCTCGCCCTCAAGCTCCGAGAGCAGAGGTAATGAGCGCAGAGCGCGGAAGCTCCATTTATAGTAGGGCATATAGCGCGAGTTGAGCAGAAAGATAGCGCTCATTGCGCTTCTGACGAACTCGCCCGCCGCAAGTGCCGCCGCGCCGCTCTCGCCCCTCTCGATACATCTCTTATAGTTATACTGCCCCGACTGTCCCATAAGCAAAAGCTGTCCCGCGAGCTTCTTTTTTCTGACGTCGGGCGGAAAATATGCAAGCGCGCGACGGATGCCGCAAAAATACTGACTGTCGTCGCGGAATATCTCGCCGTTTACCACCTCAAGCAGAGATTGCTCGGGCAAGGAGAACCACTCTGCTACAGAAAGCGCACCGTCGCGGCTACCCGTTCTCTCAAGCAGAAAATCCTCTATTCTTATAACTCCGTGGCGGTTGCTCCCCACGGGAGAGAGGTCGCTTCTGCGGTATCCTAAAAACTCGCGCGGAAGCTTTGAGTAAGCACGCTCAAGTCTGAACGCCGTGCGGCTGTCGATAACACTCTCGTCGGGCAGGAAAATGCAAAATCCGGGTTCAAAATCGTGATCCTCTGAGAGAGAATCATCGTAGCCGAAGCACTCCGAGCCGCTTCCCACAAGACCGATAGCGAGAACGCCCTCAAGCTCGGGAAACTCGCGCGCTATCATCGGCGCGCCGTGCTCAAGATAAAACGCCCTTGAAAGCTCAAGCCCTTTCATATATCCTCCTTGCGCGCTCTTTCAGCTCAGCGTCGTACAAAAATCTGCCGTAGTAGCCGAAAACGCTCGCACATTTCTCGCAAACGAAGGCGTAGTAGCCGTCGTCGCTCATATTCGCGTCAAGCAGCTCCTGCGCTCTGTCAAGATAGAGATTTATCTCTTCGTCGGCGTCAAGCAGACCAAGCTCGACCTCTTTTGCGGAGGCAATATTGAGATAAGTTATCGCAACCTCAAGCGCACCGCCCTCTGCCTTCTCCATAACCGCGATAGCCTTGGAGTAAAGCGCATAAGCCTCGGAGAAGCGAGAAAGGTCAACAAGCGAGAGCGCCATATTGTTGTAAAGTCCGCCGAGTCGGCTGTCGTTCCCGTCAAGCTCGCGCTCGTATATAGCGCGCGCACGCTCGAAAAGCGGAATTGACTGCTCTGCCATTCCGAAAGCCTTATAAACGGTGGCAGAGTTGAGATAGGTCGTCGCCGCACCTACCTGCTCGTCAATTCCCATGCGACTTATCGCCGCGAGAGCCGCCTCCGCAGAGGCAAGCGCCTCGTCCTTGCGCCCCGTCTTTCGATAGAGCCCCATAAGCTCGTTCCGCACGAGCAGCTCGGTCCTGCCGTCGCCGCCCGACTCCGCCTCAGAGAGCCAATAGCAAAGATGACGCTCTGCCGCCGCGTAATCGTTTCTTCCGAGATGCTCGTCAAGCTTTGAAAGTATTCTCTCTACCGAAATGCATCCGTTTGCCATAGCCCCTCCTTGCAGTTTGCTTCTTTTTTATAATTATATCATATTTGTTTCCACTTGTAAAGAAAAAATTGCGGGATAATACGGTAATCATAACCACTGGCCGTGCCGGTGGTTTGCACAAGCCCCCGTAGGGCATTTCATACGCTGAGCCTGTAGGCTCGCCGAATTATCTGCCACTTGCGGTGCTTGTCCCACTGCCACAAATGCGGCAACTGCATAGACCCAGCCTTCCCCAGTGGGGGAAGGTGGCAGCCGAAGGCTGACGGATGAGGTGTCCTTAACACAATCTAACTCCTCATCCACCACTACGTGGTCCCCCTTCTCCCGCAGGAGAAGGCGATTTGATTCATCGCTTCGCCCGGATAAATAATCTGGGCAAAGCTAAAGCTTTTTGGAACCACCAGCACTGCTGGTGGTTTTCAGGATACAATAAAAAAGGAACAGAGACGGTGTCTCTGTTCCTTTTTTAGATCATCGCCCCCTGCCTTAAAGTCGTACCGTTTGGGTAGTGGATACGCCTTATTCTCATTCAAGGTTCGTATAATAGAGCTTCTCGTATATCGCTATTCCAAAAAGGTGTATTCCGTACCCCTTCTTATACATCACGCCTCCGTCTTTGTCGGGAAGCTTGGTATTGTAGATATACAATTCATACATAGGCAATATCGGCTTTAAGTGTAGAGTTCCGCCGTCCTTTAATCTGCGAGGTATCGGCAAAACCCATATCAGCGGAAACAAGATCACGCATATCATCAAAAGTATCTTTATTTTCTTCATATATACTCTCCCTCAAACCTCATTCTGCCATTATATTCCGTACATCAACCAGATGTAGATATATGCGGGGATGATAGCCGCGAGGTGAACGGAATACCGATCTTGAAGAAGTCCGAATTCTTGACCGTGTAGCCCTCCTTGCGAAGTATGCCTATTCCCGTAATATTCGCAGATGCTCCGATAGGCTTGCAGTTTCCGCCGAGCGTCGCGCCCTGAAGATTTGAGGATACCGCGATTCCTATAATAAAAAACGGGATTTGTCTTGAGCTTTCTGCATATCTCAAGCGCAACCGGCGCTATCATAAGGATAACGTTGAAATCTATCGCGCCGAGTACGTTTCCAAGAGGAAGCATTCCCGAAACTATGAATATAAGTCCCAAGGCAAGCGCGATGTAAGGTCTGTATTTACTGAAAACGAGCATTAAGATATAGGTGATCGCAAAGAACGCTAAAGCTACGTACATGAGCAATCCCCTCTCTTTTTTGTCCTTTTCATCATTATATCATATTTTTCGACACTTTGCAAGGACGAAATACAGGTTGCTTTATTTTTAATTAAAAAGCAAAAAAGACACCCTCAGGTGCCTTTTCGTTATAAGGATCATTCTGTTGCCGTGCGGCAGAAGGTCGTGATCTCGCCGTTCTTTACGCGACGGACGAAATCATGCTCGTCAAGCACGGGCGTTTGCGCCTGCATACCGCCGAGAAGCTGCTGCTTGCCCGCCCTGTGATTATCAGAGCCCGCAAATTCAAGCAGACCGTAGCTCTCTGCATAATGCTTTGCCATAGCGTTTTCAAAATCGGTACGGCAAGCGTTATAGACCTCAACTCCGTGGACGTGTCTCGGGAAGAGACGAATGTGATCTATATAAGACGCCTCGCGGAACGGGTGCGCCTGTATGATCAGAGCGCCCGACTCTGCCATCAGCGTCAGCATCTCGGTTTTTTTCATATCCTGTATCTCGGGATGAGCCAGATACCACGCCTTGTCAAGACCGTAGATGAGGAAATCCGTTCCCTTATAGGATATCTCTACACCAAGGAAAACGTGAAGTCCGATCTCCTCTCCTATGCGAAGTCCTTCCTCGTAATCCGAAAAATAGAAATCAAGACGCTCCGCGTAGGAGAGCGCGTTGTCGCAGTTTATATTTCCGTCGATAAAATGATTTGTAATAAATACACCTGCATAGCCCTGAGCTTTATAGAACGCAAGAGTCTCCGACACGTCTGCCCTCGCGCATTTGCTGACGGGTAAGGTATGCAAATGGGTTTCATATAAATACATCTGAAGCACCGCCTTTCTGACGTTTATTATAGCACAAAGCCTATTCCTTTTCAAGCTTTATAATAAAAAAATCCCGCACTATCGTGCAGGATTTTTTGGCCTGCCCGAACGGATTCGAACCGTTGACCTTCAGAGTCGGAGTCTGACGCGCTATCCAGCTGTGCCACGGGCAGATGTTTGCCTAAACATTATATCACAAAGAAGCGCAATTTTCAATCATATTTTGACGATAATTTAAAAAATGGATAAAAGAGAGCGATCGTGGTATAATAGATAGAGGAGTATCAAGGAAATAAAGCGAAAAACAGAGAAAATATGATAATTATTTTTCAAAAAAGGCTTGACAAACTGAATTTGTTGTGATATAATAGCCGATGTCAATGGGGCATCGCCAAGCGGTAAGGCAACGGACTCTGACTCCGTCATTACCTAGGTTCGAATCCTAGTGCCCCAGCCATAAAAAGGCTACGAAAAAGATATAGCCTCGAAAAGTCCTTGAATTTCAAGGACTTTTTCGCTTTTATAGGGCG
>JAFVRA010000035.1 GCA_017504545.1 Clostridia bacterium
CTACTCGAGCGTGCCGATGGAACATTCTACGCCGCGATTTTGGAGGGCTCGACGGAGATGGATGCCGACCTGATTGATGACGGCGTGGTGCAGATTGAGCGGCTCGCTGATGGAACATTCGCGATAGCGCATTCGATACGCTATCAGATGATACCTTGCACTCCTGTGCATTAGCGGAAGAAGAGAGAGAGTCGGAGATGCCCGGTAAGTGCTCCTCAAGAGCGATGGCGAGCGATGCTTTCATCTTTTCGTCCTTGATCGCGCGCCAGAAGCTTGCGGCATTTCTCGGCGCCGGAACGAGATAATCAAGATCACCGTTTATATAAGTATGCGCTATATCCTTTCCAAAGAGAGCCTTTACTCTATTAAAGGCGAGAGACGGAAATCTCTCGGCGCCGTTTATTTCCATCGTGTGAGTAAAGAGTATCAGCTTCTCCGAGGGGATCGAGAAAGCGCGCTGAACGAACATAAGCTCGTCAGAGGAGCGTGAATCAACATCGTCCGAAAGCTCAATATCAAGATCTGCAAGAATAGCGCGGTCACCCGCGGAGAAAACTCCGTTATCATTGACAGCGGCGGGGAACTCCCCCTCGCAAAGCCCCATTATCAAGGCGTACTTAATGCCTGAGGCGCGGAATGTAGATGCCGAGCCGATGCTAAGCTCGTCAATGGAGGTGGGAATGCTTCCTATTTCGGTCTTATCAAATATTGTTTTGAGTATAAGCATAAGCTCCTCGCAATCGGCTTCCTCGTCACCGACAGCCTCTGCGACGCTTGCAAGAGTTGAGAGCATCACGCCGTATATTCTTGATAGCTCGCGCGCCTGCTTGACGTCACCCCTTTGCGCCGCCTTTACCGAAAGCTCAGCAAGCTTGTCCTCAAGCGAGACGTCGAGCATATATTTGTAAAGCGCACGGCAGGAGTCTGCTATGCTTTCGGAAGCATCAAGTAAAACGAAAAGCTTGAGAAGCGGCTCTGTAAGCTGACTTCTGACTCGGTTTGCGGCTTCAAGAATATTCTTTGCGCGTGGAGAGAGCTGGTCTGTAAATCCATCGGGATTCATCGTCCATTCGTCGAGCAAAAACTGCTGACCGTTTATATCCCACGTGCTGACGTATTCCTCAAAGAGATCGGCATCACTTGCATCTATTCCGCAAAGTCCTGTTTTCAGGTGTGATATTACGTCTCCCGCACGCCAATTAAAGCGCTTTATTCGAAGAGCGGAGAGAATAAATTTAACGGGCGGCATCGAGCAGAGATCGCTCTTCTCCGAAAAGAAAAAGGGAATGCCGCTTTTTTCGAGAGCAGGCTCAATAATGCCGCGATATTTTTCGGCGTCTCGCATAATAATAGCTATCTCTCGTGCACGCGCACCGCCCTTAAGGAGCTTCAGCACGTGTGCCGCAGCAGCCTCTGCCTCAGAGTACGGATTGTTGCAGACCTCACAGATTATGCGATCAGAGGGGTCGGGAGGAACAGAGCTTTTTTCGTTTTTCTCCATTTTCCAAAGGTTTTTTGAAAGATAGGAAAGAGCCTCTGAATTAGCCCTCATATTTACCGCAAGCAAGGTCTCCTTAGCGCCGCCACAGCGTTCAGCAGAGCGCCTCAACTTTTCAAGAGAGCGAGAAATACTTTCCTCGCTTATCTCGCGCTCACCAAGATCGGACAAGGGAAGGGTGATCACCGTACTATCAGCGCTCTTGAAAATAAGCTCGATTATCTGATGCTCAACGGCGGTAAATGACGTAAATGAATCTATGTATACGTTAGTGCCTTCAAAAAAGGAATGCTCACCGAGAATATCGCGAAGGCGCGAGAGATCGTCGGACGAATCGCTGTACTTTTCGGCAACGAAATTGTCAAAGCAAGCGTATATCAGCGAAAGATCCGAGAGTCTGTGCGCGAGCGTAGACTCAGCGGGGAGCTTTTTTGACGCGTTTTCAATAGCTGACGCGCTGACTCCCGCAGCCTTCAGCTCACCGAGAGCCGAGAGCATAAGATCGGTAAGTGCGGGATCAGATTCGTTTTTATATTCGATCAGCATAGGAGAGAGATCGCGCAGAGTTTTCCACATAAGGAGCGCGCGCATAGGCTTCGTAAGATAGGAATAAGAAAGTCCGCCGTACTCTCTGCAAACTCTGTTGTAAAGACGAGAAAAGCCCAAGATCTCAAGCTTCAGCTGGGCGTCATCGGGCAAAGCTGAGAGAGAAAGTCTCTCAAAGCTCAACGCCTCCTGATCGGGAACTATCAGAAAGCATTTTTTGCCCTTGCCGGTGTCATCTGCTATTTGCTGCAAAATACGCGTGGTCTTTCCACTTCCGTAGGTTCCGTAAATGAATTCTATCATATAAGACCTCTGAATGATCAGTAGATTTCGGTGATGCGCTCGGCGTCATTAAGCAATACGCGCTTCTTAAAGCGGTAGTAGAAGTGCTTTCTGACTATGACGATATTCTCGCCATCCGCACGTGTAGTAAAATAATATCTTCTTTTTTCCGAGATGCCACGGGAGAAGAAAAGCCCGGGTGCGACTATAACGCAAAGTGAATTCGGTTGAGCTGCCATATCCTTGACCATGCCCGCAAAGTAACTATCACTGTTAAAGGCGCCTCTCTTGGCGGGAAAAAACACCTTTACGCTTTTCCCCTTAACAATCGGACGCGTTTTCTGAATAGCCTTTCTCGAACCTATGAAGGTAAGCATAAATCCGATACCAGAAAAGAGAAAAACGAAGGGAAGCGCAATAAGGAAGGCAGAGGTTGAAATGATAAACACCGCACCTGACTGAATAAACGAAAAAATAAATACCAGTATTCTTATGGTAGTAGAAACGAAGGTAAAGCGTCGCACTGCGTCAATGATGCCCGCATATATCCAGAAAACAGAGGCGTTCTTGACAGAGTGGCGAATGTATGAAAAGTATTCCTTTTGCGAAAATGCGCTTTCGTTCTTCGCCTGCCGCAGAAATGCAGATTCGACCTTGTTTCTTCTGTGCAAAAGCTGACGCGTAGAGCGCTTCTGGCGTTGTAGCTCGTTTTTGAGAAAGGCTATCTCGCGGTTGAGCCGCATATTTTCATCTGTGAGCTCGCGTATCCTGTTACGGCTTTCGCGCTTTTCAACCTTGGACTTTTTTCCTGACATAGCTTCCTCCTTGTTATAATATCCTACTTTATATTATAACAGAATTCTCGTCCGAAAACAAGGTTTTCAAGCATTAAATTTACAAATTAATTGTAAAAGTTACATCCATCCGCTAAAAACCAAGTAAATTCAGTTTATGTTAGAAAATTCGTCATAAAATCTTCACAAATAAAGGGTATAATTAATTTGCAAAAGCTTACTTTGCATAAAATCAATGTGAAAGGAAACTTTTATGAAGGATTTGGATAAGGATTTCGGGTCAAAAGACAAGCATCTGTCCGACGATCACGAAAACAAATACTCAGATCACGAGGTAATTGATAATGTTCAGGATATTAAAGACAGCGAAGAAGGCATACAAGCGAATAAAGAGATCCCTGAAGAAAAGAGCGAAATATTTTTCGAGGAGCAGGAGGATCTGGAGAAGAAAGAAGAAACAGCTCCTGAAGAAGATCAAGCTACTGAAGAAAAAGGGCAGGATCCTGCGAAAGAAGGGCAAGGAGATAAAGAAGAAGCTGAGGGCGATCAGGAAAAAGTTCAGCCTGGCGTAAATAAGCAGTTTTCCTCTTGCTACACTCCCCCCTACTACGTTCCTAACTTTACCGTAAATAACGGAGCTACGGAGAAAAAAGAAAGTGAGGTAAGGCGATCAAATTCAAGCGGCTCGTGGAAGATGCTTGTTCTTCTATCAGGCGTTCTCGTCTGCATTTTTGCGGCGTTTCTTATAGGAGCGCTTTCGAGCTCGCTTCTGAACGCAGGAAACGATAACGACGAAACCGCAGACCTTGAGGGCGAGATCATTGAAATAGTTCAGAATACGCCTCAGGTCAATATAACCGAAACCTCCGACAGTAAGGTTCTCTCGCTTCCCGCGGTTGTTCAGAAGGTTGGAAACAGTGTCGTTGAGATAAGCACCTCAAGCGTTGTGACTGACAGATTCTTCGGTCAGTACGTAACGAGCGGCGCTGGAAGCGGAGTTATCATAACTCAAAGCAACGTTGCGGGCTATCTCATAACCAATCACCACGTCATTGAGGGCGCCGAGAAGATAACCGTAAGGCTAACCAACAAAGAGGAATACGAGGCTGAGATCATAAACAGCACCGCTATACTTGATCTGGCACTCCTACGGATAGAAAAAAAGGCTGACGAGAGCTTTACAACGGCAACCATCGGCGACAGCTCTAAGCTTGTTGTCGGTCAGGAGATAGTAGCGATAGGAAATCCCCTCGGCTCGCTTGGCGGAACCGTTACAAACGGCATCATCAGCGCACTTGACCGAAGCGTCAGCATCGACGGGATTTCTATGACTCTCCTCCAGCACAATGCGGCTATTAACCCGGGAAACTCAGGAGGCGCATTGTTTGATATGGCAGGAAATCTCGTCGGAATAGTAAATGCAAAAACCTCCGAAACAGGTATTGAGGGGCTTGGCTTCGCTATTCCCGTAAATATCGCCTTTGAGTATTTCAAGGGAGTTATGAACTCCTCGTCGATCGGCGCAACGGTAGATTACGGATATAATTCCAAGCACGTTTACGGAGTCTACGTAGTTTCCGTAACAGAAAACAGTCAGTTCAAGCTTAACGACCGCATCGTAAAAATTAATGACACAGAGATCAACACGCTCAACGATTACTACGCAACCGTGGACGAGCTCAAGCGCGGAGACACGGTCAAGGTAACTATTTCAAGAAGAAATATTGAGGTTGAGCTTACGATAACATTACAATAAAAATTCATCGTAGTGAGGAAAGAAAATGTATCACATACTCGTTGTTGATGACGAACCGAGAATTCGTTCAATAATAAAGAAATATGCGGAGTTTGAGGGTTACACTGTAACCGAGGCGGCAGACGGCATGGAGGCAGTTCATTTTTGCAGGAGTGCCAAGTTCGATATAATCATTATGGATATCATGATGCCCGAGCTCGACGGCTTTTCGGCGTGCCGAGAGATAAGAAAAATATCTCAGACTCCTATCATTATGCTCTCCGCACGCGGCGAGGAATACGATAAGATCAACGGATTTGAGCTTGGCATTGACGATTACGTTGTAAAGCCATTCTCGCCTAAAGAGCTTATGCTTCGCATTGATGCCGTTATGAAGCGCACCAAGCGCTCGGCAGACGTCGGCAATAAAAAGGAAAATCTCATCGTCACTCTTGACGACGGCGGACTTAAGGCAGATATTACGGCTCGTCTCGTCTTTATCGACGGAGAAAGAGTAGAGATGTCGCCCAAGGAATACGACCTCTTTTTCTACATGCTTCAGAACAGAAACATCGCCATCTCTCGCGAGAAATTCATAAGCGACGTTTGGGGATACGACTTCTTTGGAGACGTCCGTACCCTTGATACGCATATCAAGCTCCTTCGCAAGAGCCTTGGAAGATATGCAAATCTCATTGTCACGCTCAGAGGCGTAGGATATCGCTTTGAGGGCTGATGAATAACGAAAAATAGATCTTTGGGAGGGGACAGTGGACGTCAATGAAATAAGAACACCGAAAAGGCGAAGACGCGTCGGCATCAAATGGAAGATGTTTATTATCCTTTTCCTGTTTGTTTTCGCGTTTGCATTCTGTATTTGGATATTTGAAGTTCAGATGCTGCACTACTTCTATCAAGCCGCTAAATTCAACGAACTCGAAACGGTTTCTGAAAGCATTTCGTCTTCCTTGGGCGACGATATCGAAACTATGCATGTAACCGACGATTACGCAACCGAGTATTACAGCGATATCTGGGTGTATCAGGTTGAAGGGAGCAACTTCAATAAGGCGTATAAGGTAGCCTTTGGAGAGGGACTTAAGGACTCTCTCGGGTATTTCATTGAACCGAATTTTTCGGATCTGTATGATTCAGCCAAGCAAAACGAGGGCAGATATATAGTGCTCGTTCCCATGAACAATTTCCGTGACTCCTACTTTGAGTTCAAGGTGATCAAGGACAATATGGGCGAGCCTCGCTCGTTCCCGTTCATTTTGGGTAATATGCGAAAGCTCAACGCTATATCCGTTGAGATATTCGAAGCAGACGGTGCGGAGTACGTTATTTTCCAACGCACGAATATAACTCCTCTCAGTGTAATGATAAGCACGCTTGAAAATCAAGTGGTATTCATAGGTACTCTTCTGATAATCCTTACGCTTATCCTTGCAGCTATCATAGCAAAGGTCATCACAAAGCCGCTTGAGCAGGTGACAGAAGCGGCGAAGAGTCTCGCGGCAGGTAAATACAACACTGAGTTCAAGGGACACGGCTATCGCGAGATAGACGAGCTGTCCGACACTCTGAATTACGCCGCAAACGAGCTCTCAAAGAACGATCATCTGCAAAAAGAGCTCCTCTCAAACATCTCACACGATCTTCGCACTCCGCTTACCATGATAAAGGGCTACAGCGAGGTAATGCGAGACATCCCCGAGGAAAACACCCCCGAGAACGTGCAGGTTATCATTGACGAGACCGCAAGGCTTACCGATCTCGTAAACGATATGCTCGATCTCTCTAAGATACAGTCGGGTGCAAGACTTGCGGAAATGCGCGAGTTCTGTCTCACCGAGGTCGTCCGTGATACGATGTTCAGATATGAGAAGCTTACGATGCAGGACGGATACAAGATAGAGTTCAGGGCTGATCGCGACGTCTACGTAATTGCTGACAGCACTATGATACTTCAGGTGGTATACAACCTCATCAATAACGCTATAAACTATACGGGAGAGGATAAATACGTTTCGGTAGTGCAGAGCGTCGAGGGCGATGCCGTCCGCATCAGCGTTACCGATACAGGCGAGGGCATATCAGAGGAGCAGATACCACTCATCTGGGACAGATACTACAAGGTAGACAAGGTCCACAGGCGCGCAACTGTCGGCACGGGACTCGGACTTTCAATAGTAAAGGAAATACTTGAGATACACAGCGCCACCTACGGCGTATCAAGCACTATCGGTGAGGGCTCTACCTTTTGGTTTGAGCTCAAGACCTCCGACAGCCAGGAATATAAGGCAGAAGTAGTAGATATTTGATAAGGCAGGAAAGAGATATGTTGACCTTTAAAGATAAAACAGTTGAAGATGCGCTCTTATGCCCGATATGCAAAAGCCGTGTGGAAATAATCTACGAAAACAGCGGCAGACTTCAATGTAAAGGGCCTAAAACTCACTCTTACGATTTCGCCTCGGGCGGCTACGTCAATCTCGGCGCGCCCGTGCAAAGCGGCGGTGGAGACTCAAAGCAGGCGGTAAGAGCGAGAAGCGATTTTCTCAACACAGGACTCTACGAGCCTATTGCGAGAAAGCTCAAGAAACTGCTTGCCGAATATCTAACTCCCAACGCGCTCGTAGTAGATGCAGGCTGTGGGGAAGGGTATTATTCAGAGCTTATAGCAGAGGAGGACGGATATGCCCTCGCAGGCTTTGATCTTTCAAAATTTGCTACCGATGCTGCCGCAAAAAGAGCAAAGGCAAAGGGAAGAGCAAACGCGTTTTTCGGCGTTGCAAGTGTTTTTTCGCTTCCCCTCGCAGACTCCTCGGCAGACGCGGTGGTTAATATTTTTGCTCCCTGTGCAGAGAACGAATATTCACGCGTCCTCAAGGATGGCGGATTGCTTTTCGTGGTTGCGGCAGGGCCCGAGCATCTGCTTGGACTCAAAAAGTCGATCTATACCAAGATACATCGTAACGAAGCAAGGGCAGATATGCCTGTTCAAATGAAGCTTATACACAACGAGCGTCTCACCTACAATATCAACGTTGAAGGGAACGAGAGCATCAAGAATTTATTTGCGATGACGCCGTACTATTGGAAGACCTCGCAAAATGACGTACAAAAGCTTGAAGCACTTGAACGCTTAGAGACAGAAATAGATATCAACTTTGAAGTTTATCAGAAAATATGAGGACATTAGAATGAAAACTCCGGCAATTTCTCTTATAATCCCTATGTATAACGAGAGCAGTATCATCAAAGATACCGCAAGCACGCTCCACGAATATATGAGCAAGAATTTTGAAAGCTATGAAATTCTGTTTTCGGACGACGGCTCTAAGGACGGATGCGGAGATATGGTAAGAGCCATGGAGCTTCCGGGCGTTCGCGTTGTTGGCTACGAGCAGAATCAAGGCAAGGGATGCGCGGTAAGAACTGCAATTCTTGAAGCTAAAGGCGAGATAGTGATGTTCACCGACGCCGACCTCGCATACGGCACGGACGTCATAAAAAAGGCTTATGACGAGCTTATCTCAAAGCCCGAAGCATCAATGCTCATCGGCTCGAGAAATCTCTCCAAGGACGGATATGAAGGCTATACGGCACTCAGAAAGCTTATGTCAAAGGTCTATATCAGAATACTCGGACTGATCGGCGGATTTAAGCTTTCAGACTCTCAATGCGGTTGCAAGGCGTTCAGAGGAGATGCCGCAAAGGCTATTTTCTCGCGTTGTAAGGTCAACGGATTCGCTTTTGACTTTGAGAGCATTATGTGGGCACAAAAGCATGAATACAAGATAGTTGAGATGCCTGTTAAGATAATCAATCACAGAGAATCTACCGTACATATCGTCAGAGACAGCGTAAGAATGCTCAGAGACCTGCTAAAGATAAGAAAGAGTGTAAACAGAGAATTCAAGGCTATGAACGCCAACAAATAAAGAGGTGGACTATGGAATTTTCAAAGTTACTTGAACAGCGCAGAAGCATAAGAGCTTATGCAGAAGGAATTGAAATACCCCGCGAGGATATTGAGCAGATGATATACGCCGCTCAGCAAGCGCCATCCTGGAAGAACTCTCAGACCGGCAGATATTACGTCGTTCTCTCAAGAGACATGGCAGAAACGCTCAGACTTACCTGCTTGCCCGACTTCAATCGCGACAGGACCGAGCATGCGGGCTACATAGTAGCCACATTCAAGCGCGGATTTGTTGGCTTTACCTCCGAGGGCAAGGCAACAGACGGTCTTGGCGACGGTTGGGGAGCTTACGATCTCGGTCTTCAGAACGAAAATCTTTTGCTTAAAGCGAGAGAGCTCGGCTACGATACGCTCATAATGGGACTTCGCGACGAAGCAGGAATACGCGAGATGCTCTCAATTCCCGAGGATGAGATAATGGTAGCGGTCATCGCTATCGGCAAGCGCGTGTCAGACCCCATAAAGCCTGCAAGAAAGCCCATAGAAGAGATAGTAAAATTCTTTTAAATATAAAAAACACCGATCATTTGATCGGTGCTTTTTTATTAATTATTTGTGATAAAGCTTTCTTGTGGCGTACACGGGCTCGCAGGTAAGGTTGAGACCGAGCTTGCGATATACCGTACTGTCAACGCTTGAGGGGATAACGCTGCTGTGCGCCTGACAACCCTTAAGCTTAGGAAGCTGATCCATTGCCTTCGCCGCAAGCTCACTCGTAGTCGCAGAGATCGAAAGAGCAATGAGTATCTCATCGGCGTGGAGTCTCGGGTTGTGATTTCCGAGGTTATCTATCTTGAGCTTCTGTATCGGCTCGATTACTTCAAGCGGAAGCAGGAGATAGTCGTCGTCAATGTCTCCAAGCTTTTTGAGCGCATTGAGAAGTGCCGCAGCAGAGGGCCCCATAAGCTTCGAGGTCTTACCCGTAACTATGCTTCCGTCAGGAAGCTCGATAGCAAGCGCGGGCTCGCCTGTAGCCTCAGATTTTTCAAGAGCAGAGGAGACTACCTTGCGGTAGCTCGTGTCGATTCCGACCTGCTTCATAATAAGCTCAGCCTTGTACACCTCGTCAGCATCCGCGTTTCCGTTTCTCTTGCGGCAGAGGGTATCGTAATAACGGCGGATTATCTCCATCTTGGAGGCATCACACACCGCCTTATCATCGATAATACAGTATCCTGCCATATTTACGCCCATATCCGTGGGAGACTTGTATGGACACTCGCCGTAGATCTTCTCAAAAATATCCTTGAGAACGGGGTAGATCTCAATATCTCTGTTGTAGTTTACGGCAAGAGTACCCGTGCTTTCCAGATGGAACGGGTCTATCATATTTACATCGTGAAGGTCGATCGTTGCCGCCTCATAAGCCATATTGACGGGGTGCTTGAGCGGAATATTCCAGATAGGGAAGGTCTCAAACTTAGCGTAGCCTGCCTTAATTCCACGCTTGTGATCGTGATAAAGCTGTGAGAGACAGGTAGCCATCTTTCCGCTACCGGGACCGGGGGCAGTAATGACAACAAGGGAATGTGTAGTTTCAATATATTCGTTTCTTCCGTAACCGTCGTCGCTGACTATCTTCTGAAGATTAGAAGGGTAGCCCTCGATGGGATAATGACGATAGACCTTAATACCCAAGTTTTCAAGACGCTTGATAAAGAGGTCGACGGAGGGCTGATTCATATACTGCGTTATGACCACTCCCCCCACGAGAAGCCCTATCTCATTAAAGGCGTCTATCATTCTGAGGGTGTCCATATCATAAGAGATACCAAGGTCGCCTCTGATCTTATTCTGCTCGATAGAAACCGCCGAAACGACTATGATGACCTCGGCATCGTCCTTCATCTTAAGTAACATTCTGATCTTACTGTCAGGGCGGAAGCCGGGGAGAACTCTGGATGCGTGGTAATCATCAAAGAGCTTGCCGCCGAACTCAAGGTAAAGCTTTCCGCCAAAGCTTGAGATTCGCTCCTGGATCCTCTCGGACTGGAGCTTTATATATTTGTCATTATCAAAACCGATATTCATTGCAGAACCTCACGAAAAAATAAACTACCCTAATATTGTAATACAAAACGAGAAAATTTTCAATATCTTTTTGCTTAAAAATAAAAATTTTTAGTTGAGTCCGTCGATATATCTGCACGCCGCAAGCGCCGCAACGGCACCGTCAGATGCGGCAGTGGTAACCTGACGTATTCTCTTGGTTCTGCAGTCACCGGCAACGAATACGCCTGCCGTATCGGTAAGACAATCCTCACCTGCGATGATATATCCGTAGTTGTCAAGTGCCGTGAGAGCAGCGAAGGGCTGATTTTCGGGCTGCTGACCGATCGCTACGAACATACCGTCAAGCTCAAGCGTAGAGGTCTCGTCGGTAGATGTATTCTTGAGCGAGATAGCGCGAAGCTCGCCGCCCTCTGCCGAAAGAGAGGTAACGAGCGTGTCAAATATCATCTTTACGTTGCTCTTCTTTTCAAGTATCTGCAAAAGCTTCTTTTCACCCGTCATAAACGAGAGATTTTGCACGATAATTACCTCGGAGCAAAGATCAGAAAGCATCACAGCCTCCTGAAGCGCGGTGTTACCGCCGCCGATGACCGCAACCTTTTTACCTGCAAAGAACGATCCGTCGCAAACTGCGCAGAAGGAGATTCCCGAGCCGATAAGCTCTTCTTCGCCTTCAAGACCGAGGTGGCGGTGCTTGGAGCCGGTAGCTATTATTACAGCCTTGCCCTCAAAATCACCGTACTCGGTGGATACGATCTTATAGTCGCCCATATCCGTTATCTTCTCAGCCGCCGCAAGCTCAATATCCGCTCCGTGAGCTATAACCTGCTCAAGCATCTTCTCGGCAAATGCGCTTCCGCTTATCTCCATTACCGAAGGGTAATTTTCAAGCTTCGGAGAATAGGTTATCTGCCCGCCAAAGTTTTCTTTTTCAAGAAGCAGAACGCTCTTGTCGGCACGAAGCGCGTAAAGCGCGGCGGTCATTCCCGCAGGGCCTGCTCCGATAATAATAATATCCTTCATAAATAGCCTTTCCAGAACTTATCGTCTTTAAACAAAATCAAGTGGTGGGCAAAGCTATCTGCAATGCCCACCCGGGATCAAAAATTGTTTTTGTGATTATTTGCCGTAGTTCTCAGCAAACTTGCGAACGTTGGAGACGTTAACGATCTTCTCAAAGTTTTCGCCGTTGATGATAACGAGCGTAGGAGCAGCGGTAACGCCGTACTGTTTAGCGCGCTCGGGCTCCTGATCAGCATATACCTTCTCGTATGCTACGCCTGCTTCGTTAAGGAACTTTTCAGCCATCTTGCAGTTGGGGCAGGTAGTAGTAGCGAAGAGGAGGACCTTTGCGCTTACGGGTGCAGCGGCACAGCAGCACTCGTCAAAGATATCCTCTTTTTCAAAGCTGCCGAAGTTACGCTTAGCCATAGAGTCAGCGATGTTGTAGAGCTTACGGTTCTTGTATTCCTCAGCCTTACCGTCGTTCCAAGCCTGAACGGGACGGTAGTAGCCGGTGATACGGCTGTAAACCTCAGTCTTCTCGCCGCAGAAGGGGCAAGTGAACTTCTCGCCTGCGATGTATCCGTGTACCTTACATACAGAGTACGTGGGAGAGAGAGAGTAGTAGGGAAGCTTGTAGTTCTCAGCGATCTTTCTTACGAGATTTGCCGCCGACTTCCAATCGGGAAGCTTCTCGCCCATATAAGCGTGGAAAACGGTACCCGAGGTATAGAGAGTCTGGAGCTCGTCCTGAATGTCAAGCGCATCAAAGATGTCGGAGGTGTATCCAACGGGAAGATGCGAGGAGTTGGTATAATAGGGAGTGTTACCCTTTTCAGATGCAGTAATAATGTCAGGGAAGCGCTTGAGGTCGTGCTTCGCAAGACGGTAAGAGGTAGACTCAGCGGGAGTAGCCTCAAGGTTATAAAGGTCGCCGTACTTCTCCTGATAATCAGAAAGGCGGTTTCTCATATGATTGAGAACGTCCTTAGTGAACTTCTGCGCTTCCTCTTCGGTGAGGCTCTTACGGAGCCACTTAGCGTTAAGGCAAGCCTCGTTCATACCTACGAGACCGATGGTAGAGAAGTGGTTCTCAAAGGTTCCGAGGTATCTCTTGGTGTAGGGGTAAAGACCTTCGTCAAGAAGCTTTGTGATAACAGTTCTCTTGATCTTGAGAGAGCGAGCGGCAACATCCATCTTGTGATCGAGACGAGCATAGAAATCAGCCTCGTTTTCAGCAAGATAAGCAATTCGCGGCATATTGATGGTTACAACGCCGATAGAACCGGTGCTCTCGCCGCTTCCGAAGAAGCCGCCCGACTTCTTGCGAAGCTCGCGGAGGTCAAGGCGCAGACGGCAGCACATACTGCGAACGTCGCTGGGCTCCATATCGCTGTTGATATAGTTGGAGAAGTAAGGAGTACCGTACTTGGAGGTCATCTCAAAGAGAAGACGGTTGTTTTCGGTCTCGGACCAGTCGAAATCTCTGGTAATTGAATATGTGGGAATAGGATACTGGAAGCCTCTTCCGTTAGCGTCGCCCTCGATCATAGTCTCGATGAACGCCTTGTTGACCATATCCATTTCCTTCTTACAATCCTTGTACTTGAAGTCCATTTCCTTGCCGCCTACGATAGCGTTGAGCTCTGCGAGGTCAGCGGGAACGGTCCAGTCAAGAGTGATGTTGGAGAAGGGAGCCTGTGTGCCCCAACGGGAAGGAGTATTTACACCGAAGATAAAGGACTCGATGCACTTCTTTACCTGATCGTAGGTAAGGTTGTCCACCTTAACGAAGGGAGCGAGGTAGGTATCAAAGGACGAGAACGCCTGAGCGCCTGCCCACTCGTTCTGCATGATTCCAAGGAAGTTTACCATCTGATTGCAAAGGGTTGCGAGATGGCTTGCGGGTGCAGAGGTGATCTTTCCGGTAACGCCGCCAAGGCCTTCCTGAATAAGCTGCTTGAGAGACCAACCTGCACAGTAGCCCGTGAGCATAGAGAGGTCGTGCAGATGAATATCTGCGTTTCTGTGAGCGTTTGCTATCTCCTCGTCATAGATCTCGGAGAGCCAGTAATTCGCCGTGATAGCGCCCGAGTTGCTGAGGATAAGACCGCCGACAGAGTAGGTAACGGTAGAGTTCTCCTTAACTCTCCAGTCGATGTTCTTAACGTAGCTGTCCACGATATCCTTGTAGTCAAGAATGGTGGACTTCATATTACGGAGCTTTTCTCTCTGCTTACGGTAGAGAATGTAAGCCTTAGCTACGTCAGCATATCCTGCCTGAACGAGAACAGACTCAACACTGTCCTGAATGTCCTCAACTGCGATAAGACCTTCCTTGATCTTGGGTTCAAACTCTGCCGTAACCTTAAGAGCAAGAAGATCGATAACTGTAGGGTGATAATTTTTTTCCTGAGCTTCAAACGCCATCTTGATGGCTTCACTTATCTTGGAAATGTCAAAATCAGCGACTTTTCCGTCTCTTTTTAAAACCTGGTACATTTTTCCTCCTTAAATACGTTATTTATTAAAATTGTTTTACAAATAACAGTATACAATAAAAAGCGAAAAATGTCAATTGTGAGAAATCACAATATATTGATGACTTTTTTGTTTAATAACACTATATATTGTGTTAAAGTACTGAAATTTACACACCCCGTAGTATCGTTACGGGGAGTACCTCACGCACTGCATCATAAAGAGAAAGCATCTCAGCGTCCTCGTAAGCGCTGTATCCGCACGCGAGAACGTCGCCTGAATCAACGTACTTCTGAAGAAAGTATTTTTTAGCGTCCTTAAGCTTTTTTGCGATAGAGAGAAGATCCTCAAGATCGTGAAGCTCGCGGACTACTGTGGTGCGGAATTCGTAATCGGGCGCTTTCTTCATTATTATATCTATGCTTCTGTTAACGGCTGAAATGTCAAAGCTCTCGCCAAGACCTACGGTCTCTCCGTATTTGCCGTCGGAGTTCTTTACGTCCATAGCTACGTAATCTATCAATCCCTTATCCAAAAGGCTCTCAAGTCTGTCGGGGAAAGCACCGTTGGTGTCAAGCTTTACAAGCAGACCGTAGCTGCGTATCTTGACTATAAGCTCTTCAATATCAGGATTGAGCAAGGGCTCGCCTCCTGTTATGCAAACGCCGTCAAGCAGGCCGCCGCGCTTTTCAAGATAAGAAAGAAGATCCTTCTCGGGTATCTCCTCGACCTCGCCTGCGCGAAGCACGAGAGAGGCGTTATGACAGAACGGGCAACGGAAATTACAGCCTGCCGTAAAGATAGTGCAGGCAAGCTTTTCGGGATAGTCAAGCAGAGTAGTTTTTTGCAAGCCTTTGATAGTCATGAGGATCTCCTTATATACTAAAAATAAAATTTGAAATAGTTATTGATTTTTTCTCGAATATGTGCTAAAATATCAAATGTAAATACAATTTACCCTATAAAAATAAAATTAACGGTGAAAAATGACTATTGGTGAAAAGATAAAAAAGCTGTGTACCGATAAGCTTATGTCGCAAAGCGAGCTTGCGGGTAGCGAAATAACAAGAAATATGCTCAGCCAGATAGAGCACGGAAGCGCGCTTCCGTCACTCAGCACGGTAAGATACATAGCCGCGCGCCTCAACGTATCTCCCGGCTTTTTGCTCGCTGAGGACGAGGACGAGATGCTGTATCTCAAGCAAGCTGAAATAAATAATATAAAAAAAGCCTTCACGGCGAAGAATTTCTATCTTTGCAGAGA
>JAFVRA010000036.1 GCA_017504545.1 Clostridia bacterium
AGGCAAGATGCAAGCATAGGTTAACACAAAGCGACCTTGCGGCACAACTTCAGATCGCAGGAATAATTATCGAACGTGACAGTATATCACGAATTGAAATTGGCACACGGTTTGTGGCTGATTATGAGCTTCGCGAGCTCGCAAAGATATTAAAGGTATCGGTAGGCTGGCTTCTCGGAATTGAATAAGCCCTTTGATAAAAATTGAAATTTATAAAACGCTCTCCCGAGAGATAACAAAAAAGAGCAGATATAGCGTGATGTCCTTAGCGGAGAATTTTTTTCTTTGAGAAAAGTGCGAGCATCGTATTTGATTAGTCAAACGCAAATGGGCTAAGCCCAAACCCATATTACAAGCAGAAAGAGAGAACAGACGGTTCATAGCCGAAAGTTCTCTCTTTTCTGTTGGAATAAAGTGATATTCTTTGCTGGCGCAAAGAGTGATATTGTCGCACAGCGACAGTGATATTGAAGCCTTATAGCTTCAGTGATATTCTATTCGCCTCAAAACTTGCGAAGCAAATATCACTCGGCGTAAGCCGAATATCACTGCGCAGCAATAGAACTCGCCAAAGGCGAATAGAGTTAGCGTGATACTCCGTTAAGAGTATCACGCTATGAAATCTGCTCTTTTTCTATTCGTTTTATTTAATACGACAAATTCGCGCTTTGTCCGCGAGCGCGCATCTCAAAGCCGACGTCATCGTTGTATTCCACCTTGCACTGCTCACGCGAAAGAACGCCGGAATATGACTGAAGACTCCATTCAAGATCCTTTACAGCCTTGACGTTCCACTGCACGTCAGACATATATTCTGTGAATCTACAGCCTATATTGGCGTATGCGCCGACGAACATAGGCGTGCTCTCGTCAGTGACGGTAATCTCTATACCGTCGCGCCTACCCTTATTCGTGATAATTTTATTCGGCGCGCCGATGCCCGGAAAATCAACCGCGGGAATCTCTATCTCATAACATACCGAAATATAATAGGTTCCCTTCGGCAGATAAAGCTTTGCGGAGCCTCCGATGCTCGGCTCTCCGTCCTCGTTCCATATCGGGTCGCAGACAAAATTAACTCCATCAACATAAACCGCGGTTATATTAGCTGTTTTGTGATAGGTCTTGCTCAAATCATAATTATCGAAGGACTGCCAGCCTTCTTTCCAGTTTAAAAAGCCAAAAATGTAAACAGTTGCTTGCTTTAGGTCGCCTTTAAGCTTTTGAATGTGGTTGTAACGCTTTTCGTTAAAGCGCTTACTTATTGCCGTCATTATTTCCTCGGAGCTTGGCTCCGGCCTCTTTTCAACAGTGGGCGCAGGCGGGGGCGCGGGCTTCGTCTTCTTCGCCTTTGTCTTATGGGGCTTTGCCTTTTTCGGTCTGTACGAGGAGCGCGAGCCAACCTTGAGGCTGTCCGTGCTGAACAGAATATACATTACCCAATAGGGGAAGTGGCGGTCGTATTTACTGCGATTTGCAAAATCGCGATCTCCGCCAATATGGTAAAGCACGATGGTTACCGCCTGCAGAATAAATCTTATAGGCGAGACGATAAAGTCGAGTACTTCCTCATACCACCAAAGATAACCTCTTACCCTTGAGTCGAGAAGCACGAGAAGCACCTGCACCACGATAAGAGCAACCAGAGCAATTATATTTCCGCTATCCAGTCCGTACTTGAATATAACCGAAAGCATCGACTGAAATATAAACGACTGCGCTAAGGCAACCAGAAGGCTGCCGTAAAGATACAATATTTTTTTCATAGCTATTATCTCTTACTTAAAATATTCCTTGCCACGTGCACTCCGCTTGCCGACGCGTGGGAGAGCGAGTGGGTAATTCCGCTTCCGTCACCTATGATATAAAGACCCTTGTGGGGGGACTCGAGGTTCTCGTCAACGTTTACTTCCATATTGTAGAACTTGACCTCGACACCGTAAAGAAGCGTATCGTCGTTTGCCGTACCGGGAGCTACCTTGTCAAGCGCGTAGATCATCTCGATGATTCCGTCGAGAATTCGCTTGGGCAGAACAAGGCTCAGGTCGCCCGGCGTTGCCTTCAGGGTCGGCGTGATAAACGACTCCTCTATTCTGCTCTCGGTCGAGCGCTGACCTTTTATAAGATCTCCGAATCTCTGCACAATAACTCCGCCGCCCAGCATATTTGAAAGGCGGGCGATCGACTCGCCGTAGCCGTTGGAATCCTTGAACGGCTCGGAGAAGTGCTTTGCGACGAGGAGGGCGAAGTTTGTATTGCTGGTCTGCTTTGCAGGATCCTCGTAGCTGTGACCGTTAACGGTAATAATGCCGTTGGTATTTTCGTTTACAACGGCTCCTCTCGGATTCATACAGAAGGTGCGGACTCTGTCGCCGTATTTTGGCGTGCGGTAAACTATCTTGCTCTCATAAAGCTCGTCTGTGATATGCGCAAACACCTCTGCGGGAAGCTCAACGCGTACGCCTATATCAACACGGTTGGACCTTGTGGGAATGTCAAGCTCGCGACATACCCTCTCCATCCATTTACTGCCGATCCTACCGACCGACACGATGCATCTTTCGCACTCATAGGACTTGCCAAGAGACTTGATCTCGTAACCGCCGTCGATTATCGAAATCGAGTCTACGGTAGAATCAAAGAAGAAATCCACCTTATCTTTAAGCTCATTATAAAGATTTCCAAGCACGACGTAGTTGACGTCTGTGCCGAGGTGGCGCACGGATGCGTTAAGCAGATGCAGGTCGTGCTTTATGCACTCTGTGCTGAATGCCGATCCGGCGGTGGTGTAGAGCTTTGTGCCCGCACCGCCGTATCGCATATTGATCTCGTCAACGTACCTCATAAGCTCGGTTGCCTTTTTCTTGCCTATATACTTGTGAAGCGTACCGCCGAAATCGTTAGTTATGTTATATTTGCCGTCTGAAAACGCGCCCGCGCCTCCAAAGCCACTCATTATAGAGCAGCTCTTGCAGCTGATACAGCTTTTTATTTTTTCGCCGTCGATCGGGCAATGGCGCCGATCCAGCGCGTGGCCGGCCTCGAAGACCGCAATTTTAAGCTCGGGGTTTCCAAGGCTAAGCTCGTACGCCGAAAAAATGCCGCCCGGACCCGCGCCTATGATGATTATATCATATTTCATAGAAATCCCCTTTCATTATTTAGTTTTTCTCTACCGAGATTACAACCTTTTCTCCGTTGATATTCCACTCTTTCGCAAACTTAAGGTTTACATTATATGAGATTTCAACGCCAAGAGTTTCTTCCTTTATCTCGTCTGCGTTGCGCTTTGCTATCTCGAAGATCTTGTCGTTATCCGAGAAGGCAATCTTAATATTATCCATAACCTCAAAGCCGGAATCCTTACGCATCGTCTGGATCTTCGAAATTATCTCTCTTACGTTACCCTCCTCGATTAGATCATCCGTAAGGTTGGTATCAAGCACTACGGTAACGCCTCTGTCGGAAAGCGACTCGAAGCCATCCTTCTTCGTCATCTCGATAAGGAGATCCTCGTTTGCAAGCGAGATCTCCTCGCCGCCGACGGTGAATTTAATTACACCGTTTGCGGTGAGCTCTTCCATCGCTGCGTTACCGTCAACTGACGAAAGATAATTTCTGATACCACCAAGGAACTTGCCGTACTTGGGTCCTACGGTGCGAAGCTGGGGCTTGAAGGTGTAGGTGGTGAAGGCCGATACGTTATCGGTGAACTCAACAGCCTTTACGTTAAGCTCCTCGCTGATGACCGCAAGGAAGCTCTCGTCAAGCGCACGAGATGCCTTGATATACATCTTTGCGATGGGCTGACGGTTCTTGATTGCCGCCTGGTTTCTCGCAGCGCGTCCGAGAACTACGACCTCTACGGTCTCGTCCATGTTATCTTCAAGCGACTTATCTATCATCGACTCGTCCGCCACGGGATAATCGCAAAGATGAACCGAGATAGGCGCGGACTTATCAACCGAGCAAACGAGATTTCTGTATATCTCCTCGGAGATAAACGGCACGAGGGGCGCAAGCGCCTTCGAAACGGTAACGAGCGCGGTGTAAAGAGTCATATAAGCCGATACCTTGTCATCGGGCATACCCTTTACCCAGAAGCGCTCGCGCGAGCGGCGAACGTACCAGTTGGAAAGGTCGTCAACAAAGCCCTCGAGAACTCTCGTTGCCTCGGTGATCTTATAAGCTGAAAGATTCTCATCAACCGTTTTAACAAGCGAGTTGAGCTTTGAGAGTATCCACTTATCCATAACCGAGAGCTTTGCCTTGTCAAGCGCGTACTCGGTGGGATTGAAGCCGTCTATGTTTGCGTAGAGAACGTAGAACGCATAGGTGTTCCAAAGCGTACCCATGAGCTTTCTCTGTCCCTCAACGACTGCCTCGTCGTAGAAGCGGTTAGGAAGCCAGGGTGCGGAGTTCGAGTAGAAGTACCAGCGGATAGCGTCGGCACCGTACTTTTCAAGAGCCTCGAAGGGATCGACAGCGTTGCCCTTGGACTTCGACATCTTCTGTCCCTCTCTGTCAAGCACGTGACCGAGAACGAGCACGTTCTTGTAGGGAGCGCAGTCAAAGATAAGGGTGGAGATCGCCATAAGCGAGTAGAACCAGCCACGGGTCTGGTCAACACCCTCGGAAATGAAGTTCGCGGGGAACTGCGACTCGAATATCTCCTTGTTTTCAAAAGGATAGTGCCACTGCGCGAAGGGCATCGAGCCCGAGTCAAACCAGCAGTCGATAACCTCGGGAACTCTGTGCATCTCGCCGCCGCACTCGGTACACTTGATCGTCACCTTGTCGATGAAGGGGCGGTGAAGCTCGATGTTCTCGGGACAGTTATCCGACATCTCGCGAAGCTCTGCGATAGAGCCTATCGAGTGGCGGTGACCGCAGGAGCATTCCCAGATATTAAGAGGAGTTCCCCAATATCTGTTACGGGAAAGTCCCCAGTCCTGAACGTTCTCAAGCCAGTCGCCGAATCTTCCCTTACCGATGTTTTCGGGAATCCAATTAACGGTATTATTGTTTCTTATAAGGTTATCTCTTACCTCGGTCATTTTTATAAACCAGCTGTCGCGAGCGTAGTAGATAAGGGGCGTGTTACATCTCCAGCAGTGGGGATAGTCGTGCTCGAACTTGGGCGCGGAGAAGAGCTTGCCATCCTTTTCGAGGTCAACGAGTATCGGCGCATCCGCCTTCTTTA
>JAFVRA010000037.1 GCA_017504545.1 Clostridia bacterium
ATTCGCTTTGATCCCACGCTTTCTGTTGCAGAAAAGATTGAACGTCTTGAGCTGATGGCAGAGGCTTTTGCAGAAATGAGCAAACGGAAAGACCTTGAATGTTTTTGTATTGGGGAGGAATCCATCTATGCAATTTTAGCAGGTATGCTTTCGGTAGATAACGCTCCTATCGATGATGTGATCCGTATTAGAGAAAAGCAATTTGCTTCAATGGAAAGAATAATGAAGCTTGCCGAAACCGATGATGTTCTCAAAGAGCAAATACAATCTACTTATAAATCTGACGATATGATTGCTTGGGAACTAAATCGCCTTTTGAGCTCCCCTCATCCTCAGTTTGCAAGGCTTAGAGAAAATAAGCAATACCTTGAAATGCTCAATAAGTGGGTAAGATAAAGTCAGCCTCCGACAGATAAAACTTGTCGGAGGCTTATACTTTATGAAATTGCACCACCACAATAAGTGGTGAGTAAGTGCGCACTTGCAGGTAAACAAAATAGCCTCCCTTGTGTAAAGGGAGGTGGCACGGCAACGCCGTGACGGAGGGATTGTAAAAGTTAAAAATCACGCAAAAACAATCCCTCAGTCAACTTCGTTGACAGCTCCCTTTACACAAGGGAGCCTCTGGCTGTAACCGTTTATTTTTCTGTTATATTATTGTAAAACTGTCCTTTAGAGCCCCAAGCCTTAGCCGTGGGCTGTTTTGTATTATTGATCATTGATTTGAGCCAAGTCCGAGCCAAGCGTCTGTATCCTTGAGCGCCTGCAGATAATTTTTCTCATCGTCAAGGAAAGCTTTCTCAAGATCGACACCCTCTTTATTTACGGTATCTCTCCAAAGCCATGCAACATTGTTAAGCTGAGGAGAATAGATGGTCCAGTAGTCAAGCTCAATATTGTCGACTATCATATCAAATACTGCAATAGTGCTAGACATTGGGCTATCATAGTCGTCAGTACCGTAGTACTTAGGCTTAATGATCCTATTGTAGTAGTAGCCGATGACACTTGATGCAGTCTCCTCGGATGAGAGCTGGAGGTATGCGGAAATTGCCGTTCCGCGTGTGGAGACTGTGCTCTTTGAATGATCAAGAACGCTCATAAGAGTATAAGTATCCTGAGCGGTACTCGCGTAGTTTTCCTGAGAAGCCTCGTACTTGGGCCAGGGGAAAAGGTTGTACTTGCTTTCCATCTCACGAATCGCCGTGTTATAGTCGTAGTCGGGATAGATAAGACCGCTGAAGAAAAGGTACTTTTCTGCGGCAAAATCAAAAACCGTACCGTTTCTGGTGGTATTCTTTTCGGTAATAAGCATCTTGAATTTCTTAAGAGCGATCTCCGCCTTATCGTTATCTACGAAATTGAAGGAGTGAGTGCCGTCCTCTGCCTCTACTATAAAATCAAGATCCCAAGCGTAAGGAATAACGTCGGATGGGTTGGGAGCGCTGAGCTTTCCGGGCTCCTTTTGCATAGCAAACAAATACGTGCCGTCGTTCCCAGCGCCGTCGGAAAGTCTTGCAGCCCAGCTATAAAGGTCTGCGTACGTCCAGTTGCCCGAGAGAACGTGCGTTAGGAGGTTCTGGGGGTCGCTTTCCTCTTTCTTTTGGTCGTAAAGAGTATGGTTGCACCATATTACCATAGCGGAGTCGATCATAGAGAGATTCATATATCCCGCGATATAATGAAGTCTGCCGTTTATGGTGGTGTTCTTTACGATAGACTGATTCCAGCAGGGAAGTGAAAAATCAAAGTATGGGAAGAGCTCCTTGTCGTTGAGATCAGCCGCGTAGCCTCTAACTGAGGTGTACGTGCCTGCGTATGCAGCATTTGCCGCGATGTCGTATTTGTGTGTGCCCGAATTTACGTCGTCGGCTATCCTTCTGTTGAAGTTGATCGCGAGTGAATCTCGGCTCGCATCGGGAACAAACTCATACTTTACTTTGACGTTAAGAGTATCCATAACGTCTGCGTTTCTCATTGCAACCGACTCGTCAAGCTCGTCCTCTGCTTCCTTCTTGTACCACTCTCTTGAGTAGAGGGTGTTGTCGCGAATGAGGATAGTGATCTCCTCGCCCTCGAGGTCAAGCTCGGGGAGGGGTATAAGATCAACGTCGGTGTCGTCGGTCGCCTCGTCGGTTGGATCTGTTTTTTCGATTCCCGTATCGGAGGGGGTGCCCGTCGCCTCGTTATCGGTATTATCGTCGGCTGAAGTATTATCGCAGGATATGACTACGGCAGAGAGCATAATCAGCGCGAGCAAAAGTGATAGTGCGCGTAAAACCTTGGAATACATATTTTTCTCCTTTCTCTTTTATAGAGATCTACACCTGAAGATCAACTATTGGGCTTAAGTCCGAGCCAAGCGTCCGTATCCTTGAGCGCTTGCTCGTAGGCGTCCTTGTTCTGCAGGTAAGCCGATTCAAGCGTTCCGGGCGCGTCAACCGTGTCTCCCCAAAGCCATGCGATATTGTTAAGCTGAGGAGAATAGATGCTCAAGTAGTCAAACTCAATGTTATCAACTATTTGGTTGAATATATCATTAAGAATTATTCTTACCTCAGAGTCGCCGGAAGCAGGCCTAATAATTCTCATTGAATAGTAAGGGCGAACGCCCATGTAAGACTCTTCGGCGGATAGCTGAAGATACGCGGAAATCGCTCCTCCCTTAGTGGAAAGGGTACTCTTTGAGTGATCGAGAACGGTGATAAGATTATAGTTGTCCTTTGCGGTTGTTCTGTATTTCTCTTGCGAAGCCTCGTATTTGGGTATTGGAAGAATTCCGTATTTATCTTCCATTTCACGAATTGCATAATTATCATCGGAGCCCCAGTAAATAGGACTTGCCCAGAACATGTAGTGTCCGCCTGCGAAGTTCTCGAGGGAAGCGTTTTTGCGCGTGCCCTTGGCGTCAAGAAGTGTTCTGAATTTGATAAGTGCTTCCTCAGCCTTATTGTTGTTCTCAAAGCTGAAGGAGTGAGTTCCTTTGTTGTTCTTGACTACGAAATCAAGATTCCAGGCGTAAGGAATAGCATCGTAGGGAGCGGCGTACTCCGAATCAGAGATACCGAGCGCATAAAAGCCTTCCTTATCATCTTCGCCCTCAATGTAAAATCTCGATGCTAAGGTGTAGAGATCGGCGTAGGTCCACTTGCCGTCAAGAGCGTACTGCAGGAGGTTCTGGGGGTCGTTATCTTCTCTGTTCTCAGAGTAAAGAGTTCTGTTGAACCAAAGTATCGTAGCGGAATCAAACATAGAGATATTGATGTCTCCCGCAATATAATGCAGTCTGCCGTTTATGGTGGTGTTCTTTACGATAGACTGATTCCAGCAGGGAAGTGAAAGATCAAAGTATGGGAAGAGCTCGATGTCTTTGAGGTTAGCCGCGTAGCCTCGAACTGAGGCGTACGTGCTTGCGTATGCGGAAATTGACGCGATATCGTATTTGTGTCTGCCCGAATTTACGTCGTCTGCGATCATTTTGTTGAAATTGGTCGCAAATGTATCGCGGCTTGCATCGGGAACAAGCTCGTATTTTATATTGACGTTAAGGTCTTTTTGTACGTGGGTGTTCCTTATTGCGACCGCTTCGTCAAGCTCACATTCGGGGGATTCCTTGTACCACTCTCTCGAATAAAGGACGTTGTCGCGAATGAGGATAGTGATCTCCTCGCCCTCAAAGTCGGGACCGTTGTAGGAAGGGGGGAAATCGGTATTCGGGAATTCGTCTTCAGAGAAGTCGTCGGTCAGGTCGTCTTGCGTGTCTGTCTCGGTCTCATTATCTTCTGTTGAAGTCTTGTCGCAGGATATGACTACGGCAGAGAGCATAATAAGCGCGAGCAAAAGTGATAGTGCGCGTAAAATCTTGGAATACATATTTTTCTCCTTTCTCTCTTAATGACGATCGTGGTGGATAGGTTATGCGGATCGTGGGGGTATCAGAGCATAAGCTCCTTGAATTTTTTAGCTCTTTCAAACGCGAGAGCGATATACTGCTCAAAATCAAGTCCTGCATAGATGCGGTGGGTATCTCTCTCGGGCTTGTTCTTGCTATTAAGCTCAAAGGTCAGGTCGCCCTTATAGCCTGCCGCCTTGAGTCGCGCGGCAATGCCTTCCCAATCGGCAACGCCGTCGAAGGGAAGCATGTGAGAATCGTCGTACCAGGTGATCTTATCGCCCGTCTGCCCCATATTGTCGTTGAGGTGCGTGCAGCAGAGCTTGCTTGCATACTTTGTGATAAGGTCGCGCTTTGCGTTATAGCACATCTCGTGACCCGTGTCGATGCAGAAGCCCGCGTAGTCGGACGAAGCGAAATGCTTGAGCAGATATTCAAGATATTCCTCACCCTCGGTGTTCTCAAAGGCGATCTTAACGCCGTGCTTCTCGCCCGCGAGGACGATTTTCTCAAAACGGGGAAGTCCTATCTCGGTGGGAGTGCATTTCTCCATACCGATGATAGTGTGAACTATCATCAGCGGCACGCCTACGGCGGCTGTGTTTTCTACGCACTTGATGAGCACGTTGGTGAAATCGTCGCCCTCGTCGCCTTCCTCCCAGAGTCTGTCTACTCTGTTGAAGGGCGCGTGTGTGGACTGAAACTTCATGCTGCACTCGTAGAGCGCCTTAGCCGACTGCTCGGGCGGATGATCGGGCGAGCAGCTCACGAACGCGCCCTCCCAGCCAACGCCATGCATTATCTTTATCTGTTCAGACGAGGGGATCGGAAATCCCATTCCCGTGCCAAGTACTAAATTATACATAATAACCTCCTATTTATATTATATTTATAATATTTACAACATCAGTATAGCACTTTTACCTTCTTTTGTCAAGTGAGTGGAATTTTTTGCTTACATCCTATGAAAATGATTGACAAAAGCGAGATATGGTGATATAATAAAGAGTAATTAAGATATTTATATCATCAGGACGGAGAATATAATATAATGAAAAGAGATTTTGTTCGCTCGATATACGAGTGCCCCGAGTCCTATTCGGGAAAAGAAGTTACGCTTGGCGGTTGGGTCCGCAATCTGAGAGACAGCAAGGCGTTTGGCTTTATCGATCTTAACGACGGTAGCTGCTTTAAGTCTGTTCAGGTAGTTTTTGAGCGTGAGAAAATTGCAAATTACGACGAGATCGCTCACCAGAACGTCGGTGCGGCTCTCGTTATCAAGGGTGTCGTTGAGCTTACCCCTGCGATGAAGCAGCCCTTTGAGATAAAGGCTACCGCTATCGAGGTTGAGGGTACCTCCACTCCCGAATATCCGCTTCAGCCTAAGAGACACACGGTTGAGTTCCTTCGTGAGCAGGCTTACCTGCGCCCGAGGACCAATCTTTTCTCGGCTGTGTTCAGAGTAAGAAGCGAGGCGGCGTTTGCTATCCACAAGTTCTTTAACGAGCGCGGATTCGTTTACGTTCATACCCCCATCGTTACCGCATCCGACTGCGAGGGCGCAGGCGAGATGTTCAGAGTAACCACTCTCGATATGGAAAATCCTCCTCGCCTTGAGGACGGAAGCATAGATTATTCGCAGGACTTCTTCGGCAAGTCCGCGAACCTGACCGTTTCAGGTCAGCTTGAGGGCGAGACCTACGCGCTTGCTTACGGTAAGATCTACACCTTTGGTCCTACATTCAGAGCAGAGAACTCCAACACCGCGCGCCACGCCGCAGAGTTCTGGATGATCGAGCCTGAGATCGCGTTTGCCGATCTTAACGACAATATGCAGCTCGCGTGGGATATGATCAAGTATATCATCAACCACGTTCTCACTAACTGCGCGCAGGAGATAGAATTCTTCGATAAATTCGTTGAAAAGGGACTTCTTGACCGCCTTACGACACTCGCAAACAGCGATTATAAGAAGGTCACCTATACCGATGCGGTAGAGATACTCAAGAAGAGCGGCGCTGACTTCAAGTACCCTGTTGAATGGGGTATTGACCTTCAGACCGAGCACGAGAGATACCTCACCGAGCAGGTATTCAAGTGCCCCGTGTTCGTTATCGATTACCCCAAGGAGATCAAGGCGTTCTATATGCGACTCAACGACGACGGCAAGACGGTCGCAGCTATGGACCTCCTCGTTCCCGGCGTAGGCGAGATCATCGGCGGCTCTCAGCGTGAGGAGAGAATTGACGTCCTCACTTCAAGAATGGCTGAGTGCAACCTCAACGAAGAGGACTATTGGTGGTATTGCAACCTCCGTCGCTTCGGCGGTACTAAGCACGCAGGCTACGGACTTGGCTTTGAGCGTATCATTATGTACCTCACGGGCGTATCCAACATCCGCGACGTCCTCCCCTATCCCAGAACAGTCGGCAACGCTGAGTATTGATAAGTTAGTTGGGGTTAGGATTTTCTCTTCTTTTTTGAAAAAAAGAAGCAAAAAACTTTCAATGAAGGATAGAAATAAAGATAAGCTTGTGCGCTGATAGATGCACAAGCTTATTTTTTGTAAAAAGCAATTTTTCTAATGTAGAGTTTTCGGACACCTCGTCGGTGCCGAAAACTCTTTTTTATTTTATTTATAAACGGCGGAGCAAGCCACCGCCCTACAGATAAACCAAAAGCAATG
>JAFVRA010000038.1 GCA_017504545.1 Clostridia bacterium
AAACATTGTAGGGGCGACCACCGGTCGTCCGCGCAAAACGCAATGATATTTTTACAAACGGCGGCAGCAAGCCACCGCCCTACGATCAAAATAACAAATATCAAACACAGTGGTAGGGGTCGGCGCCTCGACGACCCGAACAACCGTACCCCATTTGAGCAGGTCATCCTGAGCGGAGCGGCGAGATGTTGGTAAGGTAGGGTGATACGATTGAAACCGCCGCGCAGTCGAACTATTTTTGACCGTGGTAGGTCAAAAATAGCGAGGGAGTGGCTCTCCCACGACCGAGGGATCTCATTGGGCGTTTGATGTATTAGACCTCTCAGGCTGTTACACAGCCAGCTCTCCTAGAAGGAGAGCCTTTTTGTTGGTAGGGGTCGGCGCCTCGACGACCCTTTGCTGAGCATAGTCTTACACAAAACCTCTCCTTTCAGGAGAGGCTGCTTCACTACGTTCAGCGTAAAGTTTGCTTTGCAAACTTATGGCGCGTAGCAGACGGAGAGGTCAAACGTAACATTAAGACACTCAAGACAACCAAATCTTTTTGTAGATCCCGAAAAATGTCTTGACATTTTTCGCTTTTGCTCGGATTCGCTATATTACCGCTCACCCTCCCAAAAGTTCGATTCGCTTCGCTCACTCAGGATGACTTGCTGAAAAAGATTTGGGGGTAAATTTATAAAAGCAGGAGGGGCAAGCCCCTCCCCTACCGACAAAAATTATTCATTCTTCATCGGTGAAGCGACATCATTATTCATTTTTCAATAAATAATCATCCAATCTGAGCCTTAAGCTCCTCGTTCTCGGCAAGCACTTCCTCAAGAGTCGCCTCGGTCATCGCGAGCTTTGCCTCAAGCGCCTTGAGCTTTCTCTGGGACTTGATGCGCTCAGAGCAATAATCAAGCGCGCAAAGAAGAGCCGCCTCGCTCTTCGAGCAACGCTTACTGCCCGCGCATATCTCTCTCATCTTTCTATCAACGAGCCCAACCAAAGCCTCTACCGCCTCGGGCGACTCATCGCTGATAACGTTCATCTCAATATCGGCGATCGTAATAGTGTATTTCTGTCGCATAGTGTTTCTCCTTTTTATTTAAGTTTTCTTGAACACTTCGCCGGAAAAATTGCAAAATCCTATTGCAAAAGCCTGCAAAAAAGTGTATAATTGTCTTATGTATATATTATAATACAAAATCCTTCATTTTGAAAGAGTATTTTGAAAAATTTTCGGAAATATTAAAGAAAGTATATTATTATGGGCTATTTTAGAGACAGCCGTCGAATTGTCGTAAAGGTGGGCACCTCGACGCTTACTCACTCTACAGGACACCTTAACCTCAGAAGAATAGAAAAGCTCGTCAAGGTCCTCTCGGACATGAAGAACTCGGGCATTCAGATAGTTCTCGTCTCGTCGGGCGCTGTCAGCGCAGGCGTGGCAAAGGTAGGATTCGGCTCTATCCCCGAAACGCCCGAGGCGAAGCAGGCTATGGCGGCTATCGGTCAGAGCGAGCTGATGAAGATATACGACAAGTTCTTCTCTGCTTACGGACACACCGTAGCGCAGATACTTATGACCAAGGACGTTCTTACCAACCCCTCAAGAAGAAGCGCGGCTGAGAACACCTTCAAGCGTCTGCTTGAGATGAACTGCATACCGATAGTCAACGAAAACGACTCGGTATCCACCGACGAGCTGACCAAGTTCGGCGGAAACGACATTCTCTCGGCTCACGTTGCGACTCTTTGTGAAGCCGATCTGCTTCTCAACCTCTCGGACGTTGACGGATTTTACGACAGCGACCCGAGAAGCAACCCCGACGCGCACCTTATCGAGCGCGTTGAGGAGATAAACGACGAGATACTCGCGATAGCAGGCGGCGCGGGAACTGCGCGCGGCACGGGCGGCATGATAGCCAAGCTCAACGCGGCGAAGATAGTCACCGATGCGGGAATACCTATGTTCATTCTCAACGGCGAGGAGCCTGAGATACTCTACGCGCTTCTTGACGGTGGACATATAGGCACGTATTTTTGCGCGCCCAAATCAAAGAAATGAGCAGAGAGAGCAAAAAAGCAAAAAAGGAGCGCCTTGAGCGAATAATCGCAAAGCTCGAGGAGATATATCCCGAGTCTGTCTGCGCCCTTGAATATAGCGGCGACCCGTGGCGGCTCTTGGTTATGGGAAGGCTCTCGGCGCAATGCACCGACGCGAGAGTAAACATCGTATGCAAGGAGCTTTTTGCCGCCTACCCCGACGCGTGGGGCCTTGCAAACGCGCCTCTCTCGGACGTTGAGCGGATAATCCGCCCCTGCGGACTTTATCACACCAAAGCAGAGAGCATTATCGAAGCCTCGCGGATGCTCTGCGAGGAATACGGCGGCGTTCTGCCCGACAGTATGGATGAGCTTCTGAAATTCGCGGGAGTCGGCAGAAAGATAGCCAATCTCTTGCTCGGAGACATATATCACAGGCCTGCCATCGTTGCGGACACTCATTGCATCCGTATCTGCGGAAGGCTCGGATTTTACCCCGAGACGCTCAAGGATCCCTACAAGGTCGAGCTTATCCTCTCGGAGCTCTCACCCCCCGAAAAGCAGTCAGACTTCTGTCACAGGATAGTTCAGTTCGGCAGAGACGTCTGCTCGGCTCGCTCGCCGAAATGCCTCGGCTGTCCGCTCGGCGAATACTGTAAGAGAAATCAAAATTCAAATAAATAATATTAACGGAGAAAATTATGTACAGAATTGGAATTGACCTTGGCGGAACTAACATCGCCGTCGGTCTCGTTGACGAAAGCTACAAGATAGTTGTAAAAAAGACCACACCCACGCTCGCTAAGCGCGAGTCTGAGGCTATCGTTGCCGATATGGCGCGTCTTTGCCGTGAGGTATGTGCCGAAAAGAACGTGGATATCAAGGATATCGCAAACATCGGCGTTGCCGCTCCCGGTATCGCCAACCACAGAAACGGTTGCGTTGAGTATTCCTGCAACCTTCCCTTCCGCCGTTTTCCGCTCGTTAAGGCACTTGCCGATGAGCTTGGCGTTGAAGAGTCGCGCGTAAAGATCGCCAACGACGCCAACGCTGCCGCTTGGGGCGAGGCTGTTGCAGGCGCGGCTAAGGGTACGTCAAACAGCATTATGGTAACGCTCGGCACGGGTGTCGGCGGCGGTATCATTATCGACAACAAGATCTTCTCGGGCTTCAATGCCGCTGCAGGTGAGATAGGACATATCGTTATCGAGCAGGACGGCGCTCTCTGCGGATGCGGCAGACGCGGATGCTGGGAGGCTTATTCCTCTGCGACCGCGCTCGTTCGTATGACCAAGGAAGCGGTTGAAGAGTGCGAAAGAACAGGCAGATACACCTCTATGTCCAAGGCTGAGCGCATCTCGGGCAGAACCGCGTGTGACGCTATGAGAGCGGGCGACGAGGTCGCAACTGAAGTTTATAACCGCTACGTCAAGTACCTTGCTAACGGTATTACCAATATGGTAAATATCTTTCAGCCTGAGGTCATCTCGCTCGGCGGCGGTGTCTCCAACGAGGGACAGTCGCTCATCGACGCGATACTTCCTATCGTGCGCGCAGAGCAGTACGGCGGCGACGTCGTAGAGCTCACCCAGCTCCGCATCGCAGAGCTCGGCAACGACGCGGGCATCATCGGTGCCGCCGCGCTTGAACAGTGAAGTTAGGAAGTTAGTTAGGGTTAGGATATTTTTCAACCTTTCTTAGAAGAAAGGTTGAGCCAAAGAACTTTAATAAAGGATAAAGATAAGCCTGTGCGCGAGTAGATGCACAGGCTTGTTTTTTGTAAACGGCAAATATCGCATAAACCGGTAGGGGTTGGCGTCCTCGGCAAAAGAGAATAACAAAACAAATCGATAATTAAAAAAGCCTTCTCCAGCGGGGAAGGTGGCAGACACGGAGCGAAGCGAAGCTGTCTGACGGATGAGGAGAGCCTTGATATTAAACTAACTTTTTCTCCTCATCCGCCTCGTTCCTCGGCACCTTCCCCGCTGGGGAAGGCTCTTGGTGAGATTGCGTTAGGCAAATCGGGAGGATAATATCCTCCCCTACAGACGAATAATAAGACATCAATTAAACCCGT
>JAFVRA010000039.1 GCA_017504545.1 Clostridia bacterium
GAAAATGCTATAGCCGCAGGGAATATCTCTCTTGCCGCACCTGTTGCGACAGAGAATAAAGAAGAAATAAAAAAGGCTTCTCCCAAGCAGGAGGAAGTAAAAAAGCCGGAGCATAAGGCAGAGGCGCCTAAGACAGTCGTAACTCAGTCGGAAAGAGCAAGCCGAGAGCTTAAGGTGCTTCGCGGCTGGGGCGAGATATGCGACAGAGCGGCGGCAGACAACGGCGCAGCGCTCGGATTTCTGAGAATGGCAAAGGCGTTTACCGATGGAGATAAGATATATATCCGTTTCCCCAACGATTTCGCACGCTCTATGGTGGACAATCCGTCCATGAGAGAATCCTTGCGTGCGTCTATATGCCTCGGAACAAAGAGAAGCGTCAGCGCGGCAGATCTTGTATTTGGCATTTTTGAGGGCAACGAGGATACTATCTCGGACCTTGACGAATTTAATTTAGATTAAAATAAAAGGAGATAAAAACAATGAGAGCAAATATACCGAAGGGCATGGGCGGCGGCCCTCAGAATATGAACGCAATGCTTCGTCAGGCACAGAAGATGCAGGAGGAGATGGAAGCTCTTCAGGCAGACCTTGACGAAAGAGAGTACGACGTTTCCGCAGGCGGCGGTGTCGTAAACGTAAAGATCAACGGTAAGAAGGAGATACTTTCTATCGGCATCGAGCCCGAGATAGTTGATCCCGACGACATCGAGACACTTTCGGATATTCTCGTTGCGGCAGTAAACGAGGCTATCAAGCGCGTTGAGGATACCAACAGCGCAGAGATGTCCAAGATCACGGGCGGCATGGGAATGCCCGGAATGTTCTGATAATGGTAGAGCATATCGAATCGCTCCAGCATCTTGCCGAGCAGTTTGGCAGATTGCAAGGAATAGGAAGAAAGACTGCCATGAGAATGGCGTTTTCGGTGCTTCGCCTTGCGCCCGAGGAGGCTGAGGAATTTGCCAACGCTATTCTTACGGCTAAGCAGAGCATTCACGAGTGTCCTATCTGCGGTAACCTTACCGATAAGGAAATATGCTCGGTCTGCGACGACGACACGCGCGATAAGCGACTTATCTGCGTGGTTGAGGACGTAAAAGCGGTAATGTCTATCGAGAAGGTAAGGGAATTCAAGGGAGTATATCACGTTCTTGGCGGAGTTATCTCGCCCATCAACGGAATTACGCCCGATAAGATACGCTTTGCCGAGCTTATCGCGAGAGTCGGTGAGGAGGACGTGCGCGAGGTCATCGTGGCGACCGACCCCACACCCGACGGCGAGGTCACGGCAATGTATATCTCCAAATACTTAAAGCCGCTTGGCGTCAAGGTAACGAGACTTGCTTACGGTATTCCCGTAGGCTCTGACCTTGAGTATGCCGACGAGGTAACTCTCGGACGCGCACTCGAGGGCAGACAGGACGTGTAAATAAAAAACGACAGATCGCAGATCTGTCGTTTTTTGTTATTTCATCTTTGATTGGATCAGCGTATTGCACTCTTCCCAAGAGCCTTCGGTGAAGGCGTCCTTGTAGATCCTTGTCGCAATGTTATCGTTGAAGAAAATGATGACCTCGTTGCCGTATTCCTTTATTTTCTTGACGTTCTCATATCTGAGCACCGTCTTAGCGGTATGGTCTGTCATTATTATCTCGGTGTCGGTAAACTCGGTGGTTCTCGTCCATTCGGGAACGCCGTACGTCTTTGCGTATATCGAATATCTCCTTGAGATAACGATAAATCTTGAGATAAAAAGCTTGTACACAGAGAGGAGCAGCATAATGATAGCTATGTACCAATCAAGTACATCGCCACCTTTTATGGCGTACAGAGCTATAAGCGCAAGAGAGGACACGCCTACAAATACCCAAAGTATAAATAAAACAATATTAGCAGCGCCGCTCAGGATATACCTCTTTGCCCAGGACATCATAAGTGCCTTGTTTATCTTATATTCGTTCTTCATATCAGGTTACAGCCTTAAGAATATCTCCTACGCCGTTAAGCACGTACTTGGGGCGGTAGGGGAAATTGTCGATGTCCTCGCGAGCGGTCACGCCCGAAAGCACGAGAACGGTGTCAACGTTAGACTCAATACCCGCGATGATGTCGGTGTCCATTCTGTCGCCTATAAACGCGATGTCGGCACTGTGACAGCCGAGTATCCTCAGACCGTGGCGGAGCATAAGCGGATTTGGCTTGCCAACGAAGTACGCCTTTTTACCGGTCGCAATCTCGATAGGAGCGATAAGTGAGCCTGTCGCGGGCATGATGCCTTTCTCGGTAACGCCGACGGTGTCGGGGTTTGCGCCGATGAGCTTTGCACCCTTGTTTACAAGCTCGATAGCCTTTTCTATCTTTTCAAAGCTGTATGTTCTCGTCTCACCGATGACAACGTATTCGGGGTTGATGTCGTTCATGTATATCTTCTTATCGTAAAGAGCCTTTGAGAATGCCGCTTCACCGATAACGTAAGCTGTGCATCCGGGCGCCTGAGTGCTGAGAAATTCAGCGGTAGCCATAGCGCTTGTGTAGAAATGGTCGGGCGAGACCGAAAGTCCCATTCTCTCAAGCTTCATGCTGAGCTCGTGGGGGATACGCTCAGGGCTGTTGGTAAGGAAAACGAACTTTTTATCGTTATCAAGCATCCAATTTACGAAATCAGCAACGCCGTCAAGTATCTTGTTACCGTGATAGATAACGCCGTCCATATCGCATATAAAGCCTTTTTTCTCTAAAATCTTATTCATAGTAATTTCTCCATTTCGTGAATGTATTTACATTATAACAGTTTTTTTGCAAAAATGCAATAGAGAAAGGGATATTTTAAGGCTTTGGAGTGGAAATAGTTTTGAATGTTTGGTTTAATGTTACAAAAAGCCTTCCCTTGTGAGGGAAGGTGGCAGCCGAAGGCTGACGGATGAGTAGTCCGTAACACAAGCTAATCAACACCTCATCCGTCGAGCCACTTGACGTTTGCAACGCAAACTCAACAGTCGCTTGCGACACGATTCTCCCACTGGAGAAGGCTTGGTTATGCTTCTCTCCTTATAATTTGGTGTTATCTTTATTGCTTGTAGGGGACGACATCCTTGGCGTCCCGTTTCTTCGGCACAATCTTACACAATGCCTCTCCTTTTAGGCTGAATGCCCTTCAGGGACTGCCTCCGGGAACATCCATGGGGGAAACGGCAGACAGGGTTTCCGGCAGCGATCCCGAACTGGGTTCC
>JAFVRA010000040.1 GCA_017504545.1 Clostridia bacterium
AAGTCATCCTGAGTGAGCGTAGCGAATCGAACTTTTGGGAGGGAGAGCGGTAATATAGCGAACCCGAGCAAAAGCGAAAATTGTCAAGGCAATTTTCGGGATCTACAAAAAGATTTGGTTGTCTTGCGTGTCTTAATGTTACTTTTGATCTCTCAGGCGTCTTCGCCGCCATAAGTTTGCCTTGCAAACTTTACGCTGAGCTAAGTGAAGCAGGCTCTCCTATGAGGAGAGCCTTTTTGTCGGTAGGGGTCGGCGCTAAACGTTTGCGAAGCAAACTTTACGCTGAGCGAAGCGAAGCAGCCCGACAGACCCGTTTTGTCACCAAAAGCCTTCCCCAGCGGGGAAGGTGGCAGACACGGAGCGAAGCGGAGCTGGCTGACGGATGAGGAGAAAAAGTTAGTTTAATATCAAGGCTCTCCTCATCCACCGCAAGCGGTCCCCCTTCCCCGCTGGGGAAGGCTAAAAAAGAGTGCCGCCGAAGCGGCACTCTGATATTTGATTAAAAGGTTATGCTCTGTGATGTAGGTGCTGTATAAAATGAAAATATACAGCAAACTGCTAACAACAAACATAAACTTTTAATCATACTTTTTTCTCCTTTTATTTTAAATATGAAATTTGAATTTTATTTAGCTTTCATACCAACTATAAAGATATGACACTTCAATTTTTGTTACATAATCCAATTCTGCTAATTTCTTAATGATCTCGTAATCATGATAAACATCTATCAAAACTTCAGATAGAGGTCTTCGATCAGGGCAGTTTTCATCTGCATGCCTGTAGGTAATATATATTTCTCTATCCTCATTGCCTATATACGGGCGCTCGGCTAAGATATCGCTGCAATACTCGTCATAAAAAGCAGTCTTCAGAGTTATAAACTCGGTATTCTCACACGCCTTATACCACTCTTCTTCAGTAGCGAGGTTATAATCTATATGAACTGCTATCCAAATCCTAGACGGAACCCAATAGTCATATATGAGCTCATCTCTCATCTGATCACTAATGTAATGACGAAGTTGATTCATAACATCAAACGAAATTTTGTCAGATTCCATTGCCTCGCTTACCATATAATCAAAGAAATCGTTCAATTCTTCGTTATTTTCTTCGGTAATTGTAATCGCAAGAGCAAAATCTTCTATCGGTGCCAAGCCAACTTCAGTGATAGTGCCATCTCCATTTACAACTTCAGTAGTAGTCCTTTTTGAAGCTACTACAGCCGCATAGTGTTCTCTTAAATCTTCATAGATTCTTACGCGACTACCGTCGGGATGGACGATGCGGTAAGGTATTCTGACATAGTATTCATTCTCAAAGTATCTACAAGGAAAAGTCACCCACTCGTGATCATACGCCGTGGTGGAGTAATAAACGGCATTTTCCTCGGACGAATTGAGGTAGATAAAGGTCTCGTCAAACGTGTCGGCTACCTTTGTGTTTACACCCTCGTTAAACTGAGGCTCATAGGGCTGAAAATGCTCCATAGTCGGCACTGTCGCGTCCTCTGTCATAATGTCCTTGACGAAGAGCGAGGGATTTATCTGAAAGGCTAATGCCATTTGCAAGTAGCTGCACTGCTCTGTTATCTCGCTCGCATCAGCGTACTTTATCCAAACGTATTCACCACTCTTCTGACCGTCAGCCGAATACGCGCAAACGAAGTAAGGCTTTGACGAGTCAAACGCTACGTGCAGCGCCTGCTGTCCGTCTCTTATTGCATCCATTTTGTCTGCCGTTGTTATCGCGGGCATATCGTGGTCAACTTCAAGCTCATTCAAATATTCAACCAAGGCGATAACAAGCGCATCCTCGGCAGCAAGCTCGGTACCGTTATTCCCGTCGGGTTTCTTATAAGGCTGATTATTGTCTGACGCCGCCGCGAATACGGTAGTAACGAGCAAGCTCAGGCACGCCGCAATTACCACCCATTTTATCCAAGCATGCTTATGCGGCTTCTTTCTTTCCGAGAAGCCCTTTTTCATATCAAAATATCTATCGAGAACGTCGGGCTCAATGTCCGTGATAGCATCTATCAATTTTTCTTTTTTCATAGAACGTACCCCTCTCTTTCAAGTTTCTTTTTGAGTTCCTCTTTGATCTCTACGATCTCTCGCTTAACGGTTGAAATGCTACATCCGAGCTCTTTGCTGATCTTCGGGAGAGACTCTGCCATGTAAAACCTGCTGACGAAAATATACATCTGTCTTTCGGGGAGCGATCTTAAAAAATCGCTTATAGCCCCTGCAAGCCCGTCTGCCTCCGCTTCCGTATTTATATCACTCTCGCTTGATATGATGTCCTCAAGCTCGGAGAGCGATACCGTAAATTCCGACACGACGCGCTTCTGAGCTTGGTTCGCATTAAAACGATTTATAGCCGTACGCCTCATAATAGTGGCGAGAAAAGACTGCAAAAATACAGGTCTTGCGGGTGGGATAGCGTTCCACGCGCGCATATACGCATCGTTTAAGCATTCCTCACTGTCACACTTATCGTGAAGGATATTGGTTGCGATCGAAATCAAATTTTTTCGGTATTTAATATCTGTTGCTTTAATTGCCTGTTCATCACGTTGCCAATAAAGCTCAACTATCTCTTCGTCGCTCATTATTGCCGTGCGATCTGCTTGAATTTTCACAACACACCTCCGTATGTCTTATCTAAAGGGCCCTTCATAAATAATAGTCAAGATTTTTTCCCTAATCGGCTCACGTTTTTCAAAATTTTTTATATTATAACATATTTTTTAGCGAAAATTATGATTTTTTTAGAAAAGATCAAGCCCCGACGGTGTCGGGGCTTGGTTTATCGTTCATTTTTCTTTAAGTATTCAACGAGCGCGTTAAGACTCGGAAAGACCTTTACGTTCTCGCCTGCCGCGCGGAGCTTATATTCGGGCTGATGTCCCGCGCTGATAAGATAGCAGTCAGCGCCGAGCACCTCGGCGGTTTCGTAATCGTGGGTAGTGTCTCCGATAAAGAGAGCCCTCTCGCCCTCGTGTCTGCGCTTCCAATCCTTTGCGAGCGCTATCTTGGACTCGGCGTATATGTTGTCTATTCCCATTATCTCCTCAAATCTGTCGTGAACGCCAAGCTCCTTAAGCTGTCCTGTGAGCATATTCTTCTCAGACGCCGAGAGAACGCTCTGCTTTACACCCATTTCATCAAAGAAATCAAGCGTTGAAGTCACGCCGTCAAACAACCCCGCTTTTTTTGAGTTTTCAAGGTAAAGCTCTACCCAAAGGGGCGCTACCACCTCGTAGGGCTCCTTATCAAAGTCAAAGCCTATTTTTCTGTAGTAGTCGATTATGGGGAAATCAAAGACCTCGTGGTATTTCTCCTTGCTGTCAAGCGTAGCAAGTCCTCGCTCGGCAAGAAGCGTATTAACGGCGGCAATGCTCGCGCCTACGTCGTCGAATATTGTGCCGTTAAAATCCCATATACAATAGGTATATTTCATATATCTCCTTTAAAAAATGGGCGGAATCCCGCCCATTTTTATTTCTGTATTCTTACTCTGCTTCCTCAGTCTCAACGACCTTGAGAGCCTTTGCGGTAAGCCATTCGTCATAGTAAGCCGCTACAGAGGTATAATCCTTCTCTTCCTCGACAGGAGTATCCTCGCCGCCCTCGGCACCGTCCTCGGCAGGAGCATCAGCCTCAGGAGCCTCCTCTTCCATACCGGGCATATCAAGAACAGCCTTAACGTCGTCTCCCTCAACGTAAGCCTTGATCTCATCAAGAACTGCGTTGAGCTCATCCTCGGTCTTTGCGTCTACTATCTTCTGATAGTAGCCTGCGGAAGCCGCGGTAACTGCCTTGAGAGCAGTGAGATCTACCTTACCGAGCTTCGCGAAGGAAGCGTTGTAAAGGTTGAAGCCGAGAGTGTAGTCAAGCTGAAGATCCTGATTCTGCTCAAGCGCATACTCGCTTGCGAGAGGATTCTCACCTGCCTCGGGATAAGCGTAAATTACGTTACCAGTCTTATTCTTATCCATAACGTAGAGCTTCTCGGGATCGTCTGTAAGTCTGGAAACTACCTTGTAAACGTCGCCGTTCTCGTCGATGATGGGGTTACCGTCCTCGCCGATAGCGTCTACCCAAATGTAGTTTTCCTTTTCAATTCCGTAGAGAAGAAGGTTACGGAACTCCTCGTTGGTATTGAGGTGTGTGAGGACCTCAGCACTCTGCTGAACGCTGTTGGTCTTCTCGGAGATAGCCATAACGTGCTCGTAAACGTCTGCGGTCTCAAGCTTGGGCATCTGAACGGGAACGATCTCGTAATCGTCGCCGTACTTTTCAACCACCTCAGCACCGCCCTTTATGTATCCAACTGCGAAGGGCTTGTCTGCGTCTGCCTCGTCGCCAAGATAGCCGTTGAACTCGTATCCCTTAAGGACCTTGATCTGCTCTTGAGCACTGAGTCTGCCGCTATCCTTGGTGTTAAGGATGTGGGACATCTCGGGATAAGAGCCTGCCGCACCGTATACCCAACTATTGTTATAGGTACCTGCGATAAGCGAGAAATCGTCGGTCATCATTCCGTTTGCATCAACGCCGAAGTACTCAACATCGATAAGGTCAAGCTCGCCCGTATAGGACTTGAGCGGAACGTACTCGTCGCCGAAAATATCGTCAACGAGAGAGAGAAGATCCTGACAATCCTCATCAACGAGAGAGGTAATGTCGCTAGCGGCATACTGAGTCTCCTGAAGCACCTTCTTGTTGAGAAGGAGATACGTGTACTCACCGATAGCGCGGTTTGTGGGGATCATATCGTACTTGCCGTTAAGAGCCTTTACCTGATTAAGAAGATTGGTGTTTATAACAGCCTTGAGAGCCTTTGCGCTACCGTCAACCTCTGTGGAGATGTCCTTGAGGTAGCCTGCCTCGCTGTACTTAACGTATTTATCATAGCCGCCGAAGTAGAATATATCAACGTCAAATTCCTCTATAGGAGGATAGTAGGTTACGGGAAGACCGTTCTCGTCTGTATAAACGGGGGTGTCCTCCTTCTTACCGATACCGTCACCGCTATAGTACTCGGTCATCTTCTTAAGGTCAGCCTCAAGAGTCTCGTAGTACTTGTCGGCAGTAAAATATTTAAGATCAAGGTGAACCTTGAATTCCTTTTCAGTAATAGCGTTTACAGCCGCTTCCATAGCGAGCTCCTGCTCATCACTTACGGGAGCCTCGGACATAAGATACATAGAAAGGGTCACAGCGCCCTCAGACGCCTCCATTCCGATCTTATTCATAACGTCAGCCTTATCCTTCTCTGCACATCCGGCAAAGCAGAACACTATCATAAGTGCGCTTAAAAGCAGGCAAGATAATTTTAATTTCATTGTTTTCCTCCTGAATACTCGGCTCGGCACAATTACCGATAATATATCTTATAATATTTTACAACAAATCTCCAAAAAAGTCAAGTGGATTATTGTACAATTTAGGGAGTGTCGTTTTATGCAAAGCGACGATTTTTGAGTCCTTTATCAGTCAAGAAAGCCGCGAAGATGTCTTGCACGGCTGGGATGTCTGAGCTTGCGGAGAGCCTTTGCCTCGATCTGACGGATACGCTCTCTTGTAATATCAAACTCCTTGCCTACCTCTTCAAGAGTTCTGGTCCTGCCGTCGTAAAGTCCGAATCTGAGCTTGATAACGTGCTCTTCTCTGGGAGTAAGAGTGTGAAGTTCGCGCTCGATGACCTCGCGGAGAATGGTAGAAGCTGCCGCTTCGGAGGGTGCGGGGGTGTCCTCGTCGGGAATGAAGTCGCCAAGGTGGCTGTCCTCTTCCTCACCGATAGGCGTTTCAAGAGAAACGGGATCCTGCGCGATCTTCATTATCTCGCGCACCTTCTCTGCGCTCATACCCATCTTTTCGCCGATCTCGTCAGCAGTTGCCTCACGTCCGAGCTCCTGGAGCATCTGACGGGAGTATCTCGATACCTTATGGATAGTTTCGACCATGTGGACGGGAATACGGATAGTTCTCGCCTGATCGGCAATAGCTCTGGTTATAGCCTGTCTGATCCACCATGTAGCGTAGGTTGAGAACTTATATCCCTTGCTGTAGTCAAACTTATCTACAGCCTTCATAAGACCGAGGTTGCCCTCCTGAATAAGATCAAGGAAGAACATTCCCTTACCTACGTATCTCTTAGCGATACTTACAACGAGACGGAGGTTTGCCTCAACGAGCTCGTTCTTAGCCGCGTTCTTATCGTCCTCGGTAGATGCCTCGTTGGTCATTACCTCTGCGAGCTCGCGCTCTCTTTCGGCGGTAAGCAGCGGAACTCGTCCGATCTCCTTGAGATACATACGGACGGGGTCGTCAACTGCAAGGCCCTCCTGCTCGAGTATTCTCTCCATATTGTCGCTCGTGCTGAACGCCTCGACCTCGGATTCGATCTCGCTCATTTCGGTAGAAGAGATCTCTCCCGAGAGCTGAATTCCGTTATCCTCAAGCGCATCATAGAATTTATCGAGGTCCATCTCCTCAACTGCGCGATCAAAATCGTTATCGGAAAGCTTTCCCTGCTTTCCCTTTTCGATTATCTCGTCAATATCCACTTCGGGCTTTACGTTTTCTTCTTTTACTTCGTTTACAGACATTTTAAATTCCTTCCGATTATGTATTTTTATCTTTCTTTTTATTTTTTATGGCTTCCTGCATTTTCCGAAGATCCTCAAAGGGATCGTTGCTCTGCTCCGAAAGCTTATTTTTCTCCTGCTTGATGCTATCTATGCAGGACATAAACACGTCTCTGTCGTTTCTCGCGAGTCGGCGGCGGTCTATCTCTATCCTTTCTATCCGCCCGAGCTCGTCAATATCAAACATCTGACCGAGCATCGCCTTTGAGTATCCCGCCTCGCTGTTTTCAAGCTCACACAGCGCCTCAAACACGCGGCGGCTGAACGCGGTAACGAAATCATCTGCAGAAATAGGCACGGTCTTGTTTGCGGCGTCGCGTCTGAACTCGTCGTATATCAGCATAAGTCCGAGCAACGCTTCCTCTGCCGCGGTCGCTTTGATGTGCTTTGCGGCATCGGGGTTGACTCGGTCACCGATGTTCTTTACAGAAAGCTGAGCATCGCGGCTCTCCTTCTGCTTAGCCTCGCGAATTCTCGCGCGCCTTTGCCGCTCGACGTCATTCTTCAGCGCCTCCTGACTTATCCCGAGTCGCTCTGCAGCGCGGCGGATATAAATATCTCGCTCGACCTCGGTGTAAGCGCCTGCGATAAGCGCGCAAGCCTCGCTTGACGCCTTTATCTTCTCCTCGGGGAGCTCAAGATTATAGCTCGTCGCGATCTTCTCAAGGTTGTAATCAAAGCCGGTCTTGCTCTCTCCAAGCGCACGCCTGAAGCTGTCGGTACCGAATTTTTTGATATACTCGTCGGGGTCCTTAGCACCCGGTATCTTCAGCACTCTGACCTCAACTCCGACCTCAGAGAGAAGCCTCATCGCCTTCTGCGCGGCGTTCTGACCTGCGCTGTCGGCATCGTAGCATATAACCACCTTTTTGGTGTGCTTTGCGAATATTCTCGCCTGCTCCGAGGTTATAGCCGTACCGAGCGTTGCCACCGCATTTTCAAAGCCTGCGGCGTGCAGGGCGATAACGTCCATATAGCCCTCACAGAGCAGCATCTGCTCCTCGCAATGCTTCTTTGCGAAATTAAGTGCAAAGAGATGTCGGCTCTTCTTAAATGCGGGGGTGTCCGAGGTATTCAGATATTTCGGCTTGGAGTCATCCATAACTCGTCCGCCGAACGCCACGATATTTCCCGAGGTATCAATGATCGGGAAGATAACGCGGTTTCTGAAATAGTCGTACGTCCTTCCGCTGTTACGGCTCTTTCCGCAAAGGAAGCCTACCACAAGCTCCTCGTCGGTATAGCCTTTATTTTTCATATAGTTCGTAAGCATCCAGGCGTTATTTGGCGAATATCCAAGTCCAAAATGCTTTATCGTAGCGATACTGAGCTTTCTCTCCTCGTGGAGATACGCGAGCGCTTCCTTGCCGTATCTCTCGTCAAAGAGACAGTTGCGGAAGAATTTTGCCGCCTCGAGATTCATCTCGTAAAGTCTCTTTCTCGGCACACCCACCTCAGCCTCGGAGTCATCTGCGGGTATCGTGATGCCCGCCCTCTGAGCAAGCGTTTCAAGCGCGCTTCTGTAGTCGAGGTTCTCGGTCCTCATCACGAAGCTGATAACGTCGCCGCCCGCGCCGCATCCAAAGCAATAAAAGCTCTTTGTTCCCGGGAAGACCGTAAACGACGGTGTCTTCTCGTTATGGAACGGGCAAAGACCGTTGAGGTTAGAGCCTGCACGCTTGAGCGTTACGTAAGAGCCTATGACCTGCTCTATATCGTTTCTGTGAATTATCTCATCTATTATTTCTCTTGGTATCTGACTCATTGCTGTACTCCCTTCCACACCTTAGGAATACAGAGGTCGGTATATACCTCTATGGCGTATCTGTCGGTCATTCCCGAAATAAAATCGCAAGCGCATCTCTCCACGCTGTCGATGCCGCATCTTCTGCGGTACATATCGGGCAGCTTCTCGGGGTGCTTTACGTAATACTCAAAGAGATACATCAGCATATCCTGAGCCTTGCTCTCCTCGGATTTTGCGATAGGATTGTGATAAACGCGTTCAAAGAGGAAGCTACGCAAGGAATCAGCCGCGGCGCCTATCTCGGCTTCCATGGCTATTTTGGGCTTTCCCTCGCTCGCACGAACCATAGAAAGAACCATGGTGTTTATTCTGTCCGAGTGTCCCTCGCCGAGAATTTGTCTGAGCTCTGCGGGTATATCCCTCTCGGTAAGTATGCCTGCCCTGCAGGCGTCGTCGATGTCGTGATTTATATACGCAATACGGTCGGCGTAATTAACTATGACGCCCTCAAGAGTTGACGCGGTGTTATTGCCGCTGTGGTTTACTATTCCGTCTCTGACCTCGTAGGTAAGATTGAGCCCCTGACCGTCGTTTTCAAGTATCTCAACGACTCTCAGGCTCTGCTTGTAGTGAGTAAAGCTCGCATCAAAGCACTTCTGCATAGCGTACTCGCCCGCGTGTCCGAAGGGTGTATGTCCGAGGTCGTGTCCGAGCGCTATAGCCTCGGTAAGATCCTCGTTGAGTCTGAGCGCACGCGCGATGCTTCTTGCTATCTGCGTGACCTCAAGCGTGTGCGTCATTCTCGTGCGATAGTGATCGCCCGTGGGAGAAAGGAAGACCTGAGTCTTATACATCAGGCGGCGGAAGGACTGACAGTGAGTTATCTTATCTCTGTCGCGCTGGAATTCAGTCCTCAGGTTACACGGCACCACAGGTCTTTCCCTGCCGCGCGTGTCAGCCGTATGAAATGCGTAAACCGATAAATTACGCGCCTCGTTCTCAAGGCAAAGCTCTACTACGCTTCTGCTTTCCATATCCCTCTCCTTTCCTTGCGAGTCCGCAAATTTCAATGACAATAATAATGTACGCCAAAAAAATCAAATATACTTTTTTTAATACGAATTTTTTCGTTTTTCGCGCATTTTTATTATAAAAATCTCATTTTTTAGCGAAAAATCGGCTGTCCTGCCTCAGCATCCGCGTTTCTCTTGCAGCAAAGCGGACACACCCGACAAGACAGCCGTAATTTTTTATGGATTTACTTTACGAATTCGTTGTAGATAGCGCAAACCGCCTTCTCGAAATCGTGCTCCTCTACACCGACGATGATAGAAAGCTCACTTGAGCCCTGATCTATCATTCTGATATTGATGCCCGCCGCCGAGATAGCGTTGAACACTCTCGCCGCCGCGCCCTTATACTTGACCATTCCGAGACCGACGATAGCAATAAGTGCGAGTCCGTCCTCGATGGTAATACTATCGGCGTGTACTGCTCTGTTGATAGAGGTAAGCACCTTGTCACGTCTACCGTCAAGCACCGCGCTCTCGATAACTACGCTCATATTGTCGATTCCCGAGGGGAGATGCTCGAAGGATATCTCGTTATCCTCAAGGACCTCAAGCACCTTTCTGCCGTAGCCGACCTCAGAGTTCATCATATCCTTTTCGATAGTGATTACAGAGAAGCCCTTTCTGCCCGCGATACCCGTGATGATCTTCTCGGCATCAAAATCGTTCTTGTTCTCGGCAACTATCATAGTGCCGGGATCCTGAGGACGATTGGTGTTTCTGATGTTTATCGGGATCTTAGCGTTCTTTACGGGGAATATAGCGTCCTCGTGAAGAACGGTAGCACCCATGTAAGAAAGCTCGCGGAGCTCTCTGTAGGTGATAGTCTTTATGGGACAGGGATTTTCTATCATTCTGGGGTCTGCCATAAGGAAGCCCGAAACGTCGGTCCAGTTCTCGTAGAGATCGGCGTCAAGAGCGCGCGCAACGATAGAGCCCGTGATATCCGAGCCGCCGCGAGAGAAGGTCTTGATGGTGCCGTTGGGCATAACTCCGTAGAAGCCGGGAATGACCGCGTTCTTGTGCTGCATAAGCTCCTCGCGCATAGCCTCGTTGGTCTTTTCCTCGTCGAGAGTTCCGTTGTCCTTGAAATAGATAACGTTCTCAGCGTCAACGAAATCAAACTTGAGATACTTTGCGAGAATGAGAGAGTTGAGATACTCACCGCGGCTTGCCGCGAAATCGCGTCCCGAGCGGTGCATCATAGCGCTCTTTACGTATTCAAGCTCTCCGCTGATGTCGAAGTCAAGTCCGAGACCTGCGATGATAGAGTTGTATCTGTCGGATATCTTTGCATATATCTCGTCAATGCTCTCGTGATTTCTTATCTTTTCGTAGCACTCATAGAGCATATCCGTAACCTTGATGTCCTCCTTGAAGCGCTTTCCGGGCGCGGAAGGAACTACGTAACGGCGCTGACTGTCAGCCTTTATAATGTTTGCTACCTGCTTGAAATGCTCGGCGTCTGCAAGCGAGCTTCCGCCGAATTTTACTACCTTGACCTTCATATTAAGCCACCTCTGTAAAAATAAATTTATAACTGAATAAACACACTACATTATATAAAAAAATTCAACTTTTGTCAACTGTTTTTTTGCCCCAAAAGCAGATTTTTCGCATTTTCACACAAAATTACCTATACCTTCACTTTCTTTAGTGGTTTTTGCATATCCGTAAGCAAAAAGAAGCGCCGCGTTGACGACTTTTTCGTCTCTGCGGCGCTGTTTTTATTTAAAATTCCTCGTGGCTTGAAGGTCTTTTGCCACGGCGGTGATGTCCACCGTCTGCCTCTTCGTGACGGTCTGCCTGAATTATATCGGCGTTTTCGATATATCTGCTTGCCTGAGTTGAGAAAAGCTCGTAATACTTTCCGCGCTTCTCCATCAGCTCATGGTGTGTTCCCTCCTCGACAAGCTCACCGTACTCAAGAACTACGATCTTTGAAGCGATAGTAGCGCTTGAGAGTCTGTGAGAGACGAATATGGTCATCTTATCGCGGCGAAGCTCGTCAAACTGATTGAATATCTCCTGCTCTGCCATCGGGTCGAGAGACGCCGTAGGCTCGTCGAGGATAAGAATATCCGAGTCGCTGTAAAAGGCTCTCGCGATAGCGAGCTTCTGCCACTGACCGATAGAAAGCTCTATACCGTTCTCCTCGAAATATCTCATAAGAGGAGTGTTGTATCCGTCGGGGAGACGGGAGATAAAGTCGGTAGCGTTTGCCTGTCTTGCCGCATCGGTGACCTTCTCCTCGTCCACGTTCTGTCTGTGAACGTCGCCGAATTTAATATTCTCGGAGACACTGACCGCGTATTTTCCGAAGTCCTGGAAGATGATACCGAAGATGCCGTACAGCTCCTTGATGTCGTACTCCTTGATGTTTCTTCCGTCAAGCAGTATCTCGCCCTCGGTGGGGTCGTAAAGTCTTGTCAGAAGCTTGATAAAGGTGGTCTTTCCCGCACCGTTAAGTCCCACGAGCACGACCGTCTCTCCGGGACGGAGCGTCAGACTTACGTTCTTTATTACCATTCTGTCGCTTCCGGGATAAGCAAAGCTTACGTTGCGGAACTCTATGGTATGAGGCTTGCCGTGCATTATCTTCTCGGGTGTCTTTACACTCGGAACGACGGTCTTTTCCTCATTGATATAGGCTATAAGGTTATCGATAAAGAGGGTGCCCTCGTATATCGACGCTGAAAGCTCGATAAGGCTGACGACAGAGCCCGATACGGTCATAAGAGCGCCCGTGTAAAGCTGATAGTCACCTATCATTATGTCTCCCTCAAACACCATTCCAGCGATAACGAGATACATAATGCAGCTCGATACCGAAGAAATTACCGCAAGGACTATATGCCATATATTCTCGCGGACGATCAGCGAGCGAAGTCCCTTGTAATAGACCGAGAACGCTTCGTCATAGCGCTCGATGAACTTGTCCGACAGGTCGAACATTCTTATCTCCTTGACCATATCCTTGTTTACCATAAGGTCGGAGTAATAGTTCATCTGTCTGCGCTCCTTGGAGCGACGGCGTATGTATCTGAAGGTCTTGCGGCGGTAGCTGAAGTTTATGATAGCTCTCGGGATAGCGATAGCCGCCATTACGAGCGCCATCCACCAGATGTCCTTAGCACTCGCGAGGATAACTATATAGCTCACGAGCTTTATGACGTTACTGAAGATGTTCAGCGTCTGGTTAAGTACCTGAATAGGTCTGTGCCCTGCCTCGCGGTTAGCGTTCTCAAGCTTTTCGTAAAACTCGGGGCGGTCAAAGGAGGCAAGGTCAAGATCCTTTGCCTTGTTCATTATCTGAAGCTTGACGTACCTTACTATCTTCTCGCCCGCTATTCTCGTAACGAAGGAGTTAAGACGCGAGGTAAGGTTCTCAAGTATCCTGAAAACGAACATGAATATTATGAGCATCATTACGGCAGACGCGAAGAATTCTATCTTTTCGTCAAGCGCGACCACCTTTTGAAGCTCGTTGAGTATGTCCTTGGATATTATAGAACTGATTACGGGTATGATTCCGCTGAGTACTGATACCAACAACAAGGAGATAAATATCCAATGTCCCGTTTCCCAGACCATCTTGAAGATATAGACAAGGCGCTTGAAAAAGCCGCCGAGCAATTCCTTTAAGTATCTGGGTACATCCTTTATTCCCTTGGGAGCGGCGACCTTGTTCTCACCGGGTCTCTGTGCTCCGAAGGGAGGCATTCCGGGGCCCATTTATTCACCCCATATTCTCGGGAAGCTGACGGCCTCCGAGTATGTGGAAATGCAGGTGCTTTACGCTCTGACAAGCGTCTGCGCCGCAGTTACTGATAAGACGGTAGCCGTTCACGAGGCCCTCTGCCGCCGCAATTTTAGGCACACATTCAAAAATATGCGCGATATACTTGCTGTTCTCGGCGTTGATCTCATCCATCGACGAGACGTGGCATTTGGGGATAACGAGCACGTGCGTAGGCGCCTGAGGATTTATGTCTCTGAACGCGAGGCACATATCGTCCTCATAGACCTTGCTTGAGGGAATAACGCCCTCAATAATTTTGCAGAATAAGCAATCCATCTTGATTTTTCCTTCTTTTTATGATAAAATAATACAGAGTAATTATAGCACAGTCAAAAAATACTGTCAAGGAGTTTGTTATGATTTTTTCGGCAAAAATAGAAAAAAAACTCAGAAACGATCTTTGGGATCATCTTGCCTCCACCACCAAGACCGTCGTTATGTACGGCATGGGAAACGGCGCGGATAAGATACTTGCGGTATGCGAAAAATACGGCGTGTGCGTCTCTGATTTCTTTGCGAGCGACGGATTCGTGAGGGGACATTCATTCCACGGAAAGACCGTGCTCTCATACTCCGACGTAAAGGCGAAATACGGTGCTGAGAACATCATCGTCCTCCTCTCCTTCGGAAGCTCGCTCCCCGACGTTCTCGAGCTTTTTAAGACCGTCAATTCCGAGTGTGAGCTTTACGCGCCCGACGTACCCGTCTGCGCCGACGCTCTATTTAACTACGAATTCTTCCGCGCCCATAAGGACGAAATAAACGAGGCTTACTCTCTGCTCTCCGACGAGGAATCTCGCAGAATATACGAGAACGTCATTCTCTACAAGCTCAGCGGACGTATCGACTATCTGTTTGCCGCTGAAAGCTCTAAGGACGAGAGCTACGCTCTGCTCGGCGCAAAGGACTTTTCTGCCGCGGCAGACCTTGGCGCTTACAACGGCGACACCGCGCGCGAGCTTTTGCGCTATTCGCCCGAAATCAAGAAAATTTATTGTCTTGAACCCGACAAGCGCAATTTTAAGAAGCTGTCTGAGTTCTGCTACTCTTATGAGGGCAGCACAAAGCTTATTCCCGTGAACGCTGCGGCGTGGTGTGAGGACACCACTCTCAGCTTTGGCGGCGAGGGCAATCGCAATTCGGGCATCTTTGCCCCGACTAAGACGGCTAAGGCGGTTGAGGTGAGCGCACGCTCGCTTGACAGCGTCCTTTGCAAAGAGGCGGTCGATTATATCAAATACGACGTTGAGGGCGCTGAGCGCGAGGCGATAGAGGGCTCTCGCAACGCTATCCTTTCGCACCGTCCTGCCCTGCTCGTCTCGGCGTATCACAAGAGCGAGGACATCTTTGCCCTACCCTTGCAGATACACGCGCTTAGCCCCGACTACAAGCTTTACTACCGCCGATACCCCTACGTTCCCGCCTGGGATCTCAATCTAATTTGCATATAAAAACAAAAACAGAGCTGAAAATTCAGCTCTGTTTTGCCATAAAAGCTATTTTACAAGTGAATTACTTGTACTTTCTCTTGCGAGCAGCTTCGGACTTCTTCTTGCGCTTTACGCTGGGCTTCTCATAGTGTTCTCTCTTGCGAAGCTCGGTAAGGACGCCGGAACGAGCCATAGCTCTCTTAAAGCGACGGAGTGCGCTGTCCAAAGACTCGCCTTCCTTTACTCTGATCTCTGCCATTTCTGTTTTCCCTCCCTCCGCATATTGCCGGAGCAATCAAAATCGTTACTATTATACCTTAAAACTTTTCTTTTGTCAATAGTTTTTTAAAAGTTTTATTTTTCTTTCTTATTTTTATTACTTCTCTTCTCCGAAAAAGCCAAGGCGACCTCACGGACGCCTTGGCTTTTTCTTTATCTTACAACGATATTTACTATCTTGTTGGGAACTGCGATCTCCTTGACGATCGTCTTGCCCTCGATAGCCGCGGCTACTCTTTCGTCAGCCTTAGCCGCCGCAATAGCGTCGTCCTTCGGGCAGTTTACGGGAAGCATGATAGTTCCCTTGAGCTTGCCGTTTATCTGAAGTGCGACCTCTACGCTATCGTCAGCGGTCTTTGACTCGTCGTAGGTAGGCCAGCTCTCATATGCGATAGTGTCGTTATGACCGAGCAGCGACCACATCTCCTCGCAGATGTGAGGAGCGATGCAGGAAAGCATCTTGATTATTCCCTCGGCGTAAGCCTTCAGGCACTTGCCCTCCTTGTAAACTGCGTTTACGAAGATCATCATCTGAGAAATAGCCGTGTTGAACGCCAGCTTCTCGAAGTCCTCGGTAACCTTCTTTACGGTCTTGTGGTATATCTTCTCAAGCGCGGGAAGCTCACCGTCGATAAGGTTCTCGGGCTCGGTAAAGAACGCCCAAACGCGATTCAAGAAGCGTCTCGCGCCCTCAACACCCTGATCACTCCAAGGCTTAGATACCTCAAGCGGTCCCATAAACATCTCGTAGAGTCTGAGCGTATCCGCGCCGTAATCTCTGACGACGTCGCTGGGATTTACAACGAACTCGGGGAATCTCTTACCCATCTTGATACCGTTAGCACCGAGGATCATTCCCTGATGCACGAGCTTCTGGAAGGGTTCTTTTGTGGGAGCGAGACCCTTGTTATAGAGGTATCTGTTCCAGATTCTCGAATACATAAGATGTCCGACCGCGTGCTCGGGTCCGCCGATGTAGAGGTCAACGGGCATCCAATGCTTGAGAAGCTCTGCGTTTGCGAACTCCTTGTCGTTGTTGGGATCGATGTAGCGAAGGAAGTACCAGCTCGAGCCTGCAGAGCCGGGCATCGTAGAGGTCTCTCTCTTTCCGACTACGCCGTTCTTGTTATACTGCTTCCATTCGGTAGCGTTCTCAAGAGGCGCCTTGCCGCCCTCGCCCTTATAATTCTCAAGCTCGGGGAGAACGAGAGGAAGCTCGTCGTCAGAGAGAACGTGTATCTCTCCGTCCTCGCCGTGAACTACGGGAACGGGCTCGCCCCAATATCTCTGTCTTGCGAATATCCACTCTCTGAAGTGGTAGTTTACCGTTCTCTTGGCAACGCCCATAGCCTCAAGCTTGGACGTGATTGCCTCTTTAGCCTCCTCAACGGTAAGGCCGCTGAACTCCTCGGAGTTGATAAGTCTGTATCCCTTGCCGAGATACTCGCCCTTTTCAAACGCCTTCTCGGAAACGTCAACGTGTCCGAGCTTCTCGTCGCCGTCGATTACCTGAAGCATATCTATCTTATGTGCGATCGCGTACTCAAAGTCGCGCTGATCGTGCGAAGGAACTGCCATTACAGCACCCGTGCCGTAGCTTGCAAGCACGAAGTCGCCGATGAACATTCTTACCTCTCTGCCGTTGACGGGGTTGATGCAGGTAACTCCTTTGAGCTCACAACCCGACTTTGTCTTGTTGAGCTCGGTTCTGTCCATATCGTTCTTCTTGAGAGTCTCTGCGATGTACGCCTCAACCTCTGCCTTGTTCTCAATGCGAGGCATAAGCTGCTTGACTATATCTCCGTCGGGAGCAAGCACCATAAACGTGATACCGTAGATAGTCTCGATACAGGTGGTGAATATAGAGAACTCGCCGCCGCCCACGATATCAAACTTGACCTCAACACCCGTGGACTTGCCTATCCAGTTCTTCTGCATAAGCTTTGTGGACTCGGGCCAATCTATCTCCTCAAGTCCCTCGAGAAGCTCCTCTGCAAAGGCGGGCTGATTGATAACCCACTGCTTCATATTCTTTCTTACTACGGGGAAGCCGCCTCTCTCGGACTTGCCGTCGATGACCTCGTCGTTAGAGAGAACCGTTCCGAGCTCCTCGCACCAGTTTACAGGCATATTTTCATTTAGAGAATAAGCCT
>JAFVRA010000041.1 GCA_017504545.1 Clostridia bacterium
AGCCAGCTCTCCTACGAGGAGAGCCTTTGTGTTAGTGTAGATCCCGCTTAGCGTAATCTTACTTAAAGCCTCTCCTTTCAGGAGAGGTGGACTCGCAACGTTTGCTTTGCAAACTTGCCGTTGAGCGAAGCGAAACAGGTATGCAGACGGAGAGGTTAAAAGTAACATTAAGTAACGCAGGACAACCAAATCTTTTTGTAGATCCTGAAAATTGTCTTGACAATTTTCACTTTTGCTCGGGTTCGCTATATTACCGCTCACCCTCCCAAAAGTTCGACTCGCTTCGCTCACTCAGGATGACTTGCTGAAATAAAATATGGATTTAATTTTAAAAAAGCTTGAGCAAAAACTTTGCACGCGTGGTGCCGTTCTTACTCAAGCTTTTCCTTCATTAAAGTTCTTTGGTGCTACCTTTCTTCCAAGAAAGGTAGCAAATAATCGTCTCCCTATCTAACTTACCCCTCGGTAGGATAACCGAAGAAGCCTGCGATCGCCCAGTCGGCGTGGTCGTAATTATTGCCGCTATACGAGCCCTCGTGAGCAACGAGCTTGATCTGCTTTGCGCCCTCGGGGATATCCACGTCAAAGACATAGCTCTGACCTCTGCCGAGCTGAGCGGTACGGTCCGCGAGCTCGCCGTCAATATAGACGTAGAAGATCATAACGTAATAGTCGCTGAGACTTGAATTTGCTCTTACTACCTCGTCGTCCTGACCTACTACCGCGAGGAACTTCATAGAATCCTCGGGAATATCCATAACTATCTCGGAGGTCGCGTGAGCACCGATACCCTTCTCGAAGGTGGTACCGTCAAGCGAGAGAGTATTGCCATCGACCGATTTGTCGATATTGATGCTTCCCCAACCCGTAGTTGCGGAGATCCACTCGTTCTTCATATCACCCGCAAAAGCAAGCGCGAGCGACTCGGTCCAATAGATGAACTGCTTGGATGCCTCAGCGTGACAGATGCCGTCCTGAACGAGATAAGCCTTGATGGTGTAATAGTAGTCGTAAACCTTCGGTACCCTAAAGTTTTCAAGGGGTACCGCGTCCTCAAAGGTAGAATCGGCGCCTGCCGAGATATATACCTTGGGGTTGTCGTAGGGGCTTGCGATGAACACTACGTCGATCTCGTCGCCAACGGTTATTACCCTGCAGGTGTCCTGAGAGAATGCTATCGTGGGCTCTGACGAGTAGTTGCTCATGCTTCCGAGGTTGTAAACGTTGGTGTATCCAAGTCTTACGAGCGTTCTGAGCGCCTGAGTCGAGCGCTTAGCCGCCGAGCAATAGAGGACTATGGGAGTGCTCTTGCTTGACGCCACTGACGCGATCTGCTCTGCGATCTTAGTGTACTCGATATTTATCGCGCCATCTATATGTCCCTTGGCAAACTCGCTCTCGCTTCTTACGTCGATAAGCAGCGCTCCGTCTGCAATAAGCTTCTTAGCGGTCATAGGACCTACGTTGTAGCTGAGTATCTCGGGCGCGGAGAGCTTCTTGACGTAATTTGTGAGCGCTCTGCCGTCGCTGTTCGTGACAGATACCTTGAAGTTACCGTTAAAGAGCGCGGGAACGTTGCCTATGTCAAAGACCACCGTGCCTGCGGGAGCAGACACAGCCTTCTTCTCGCTAAAGGACCAGTCGCCGTCAGCCGCCTCGATAGAGAGGAATGCCGAGTCCTCGGTGGTGGCGTAGCTTATAGAAACGGTCGTTCCCTTGCTGCCCGTAGAAAATTCGGGCTCGTAGATCGTGTTCTTTGTAGGTGTAAGACTGAGAGCGGCAGCGTTGATGCCTACCATGCCGTTAAGTCCGTTTATCTTGGAGATGCTTACTCTTATATAAGCCGTAGTGGGCTGATCGCTCGAAAATTCCACAGTGACTGTCTTGCCGATACTCTCGCCGCTCGAGGCGCTGAATACCTCTGTTTTAAGGAGCTTGCCGCCCACGATAAGCTCTACCTTAGCGTTTACCGAGGTCGCTCCGAGGAATACAGTAGCCGTGCGGGTATTATGATCGCATGGGAATGAGAGCAGGGCAATATCTCCCTTGACCTTTATTCCCATTCCGCTGCTCGAGCTTCCCGAAGAGACACCTGCCGCGTCGCTCCAATTAAAGCTCGTGCCGCTCGTATAAGCCGATGCCGTTCCGTCGTGCTCAAGAGTTATCTCGTTTGCTCCGTTTGCCTTCTTTGTTGTAACGCTCGAGGAGAAATGAGACCAATCGAAGTTGCCGAGCGCGCTGAGGTCAACGCTTGTCTCGGTGTCAGCGAGGCTCATAGACGCCTTGGGAGATGATCCGTCGGGCTTGAGAATGTCGTCGTCAAACTTGCTGTCAGTAGCGACCGCGGAGCCCTCGGCGGTGAATACGCAGGTGCCGTGAGCGGGAACGGTGACGGTGTAGCAGCCCGAGATAGCGATATCCTCGTGCGCCCAGACGTCACGGATAGCCTCGACGCCCTCAAGTCCGAGCTCGCCAAAGTCTACGGTCACGGTCTGATCATTGTTCGAGGTATTGAGAAGCGCGATAGCCTTTCTGCCCGATCCTACGTCGCCGAGATCCTTAGTCCACGCCTCTACCTCGCCGTAGCTCTTGACGGGAGCCGCCTGAATACAAGCCACGTCCTGATTTATGGCGATAAGCTCGGCGTTGGAGATTATCGAAAGAGTCTCGTCTGAGATGCAGTTGAGGTCCATACCGAGCATAAGCGGAGTGGACATCATGCACCACATTGCAAAGTGAGTTTTATCCTCCTCGTAGCTCATTCCGTTGCCGATCTGGAGCATATCGAGGTCGTTTACGTGTCCGGGGCCGTGGTACTTCGCGAGGTCTCGGATGCAGTTTATCTGATAAACTATAGATTCAAAATTGTTGGTGATGTCAGCGCCCGTTCTCCAGGAGTCAGCGCAATCAACTACCCACTCGCCCGGGAACTCCCAGCAGCATACGTTGTATATCTTATCCTCGCCGGTCTCGTACTCGATGTCCTCGATGATGTAAGCGATCTTAGTATAGCTCTTCTGCTTGTCAAGACCGAGCTGACCGCCGCCGCACCAGTCAACCTTGATAAAGTCGTAGTCCCATTCAATAAGGTATCTGCGGAGATCCTCCACCTCGTAGCCGTAAAGACCTACGTTGGTGTTCTTAGACTCGCCGCTGTACATAGCGCCGCAGGTGTTTCTACCGACGTCGCTGTAGATACCCGCCTTGAGTCCCATAGAGTGCAGGGTGTCGGACATATATTTCATTCCGTTGGGGAAGCGTTCCTCGTTTATCTGCACCACGCCGTCAACTCTGCCGTACTGCCAGCCGTCGTCGATGTTGACGAAGGTGTAGCCGAGGTCGGCAAGTCCGTATTCAACGAGTCTTTCTGCCTGAGAGAGTATCTCGGCTTCGCTGATGTTCGGGTGGTATGCGTTCCAGGACGCCCAACCCATGATAGGAGTCTTTCTCGGGCCGTCGTCCTCCTCTACGGGCGGAACGACGGGATCGTCCTTGCCGGGATCGTCGGTCGAATCTTCCTTACCGTCGTCGGTAGGCTTCTCGGTAGGCTTCTCGGTGGGCTTTTCAGTGCCGTCAGTCGCGTCGGTCGGGTCGGTCGTATCGTCGGGAGTATCCTTGGTGCATCCGACGAAGATGCCGAGCAGCATCGAGAGCGCGAGCATAAGCGAGATAAGTGATGTAAATGATCTTCTCATAAAAGTCTCCTTAGTCATTGGTGTGAATAATGATCCGCCTGCATATCAGGTGATATTTTAGTATAGTGAGTAGCCCGAAATTTTATCATATCCTGTAGGCTCGTCGAATTGGTCAAATTGTCTGTGACTTGTGAGTCTTGCCTCACTGCTATAGATGTGGCTGCTATTTTCAGCCTCCCTTGTGTAAAGGGAGGTGCCGAGGAACGAGGCGGAGGGATTGGTTCTGCATTAAATAAAGTATCAATGCACGAACTCAAAGAGTTCGTGACGCGTCGCAAACGACGCTACAACCCCTCAGTCAGCTTCGCTGACAGCTCCCCTTACACAAGGGAGCCTATTTCTGCGTCTGAATTGCTCAACTGCAAAAACGCTCTATTAAACCACCCACTTAGTGAGTTGTTTTCTCTGACCAAAAAGCAAGGAGCGCCCGTGGGCGCTCCTTTGACTTTATCTCTGTATTTTATGATATTTTACTGATACAGAGGGTACTTCTTGCAAAGCGCCGCGACCTCTGCGCGAACCATATCTGCCGAATTCTCGTAATCCTTAGCGGTGAGCGCTAAGAGACGAGCGAGAGTTCTCATGTCGTCCTCCTTGAGTCCTCTGGAGGTAACTGCGGGAGTTCCTACTCTGATACCCGAGGTAACGAAGGGCTTCTCGGGATCGTTGGGGATAGCGTTCTTGTTTGCGGTGATGTGAACGCTGTCAAGTCTTGCCTCGAATTCCTTGCCCGTAACGCCCATAGGACGAAGGTCAACGAGCATGAGGTGGTTGTCGGTACCGCCCGAAACGAGATTGAAGCCTTCAGCGAGAAGAGCATCTGCGAGAGCTCTCGCGTTGAGGATCACCTGATGCTGATATGCCTTGAACTCGGGTGTGAGTGCCTCGCCGAAGCAAACTGCCTTAGCCGCGATAACGTGCATAAGAGGGCCGCCCTGAGTTCCGGGGAATATAGCCTTGTTGAACTTCTTTGCAAGCTCCTCGTCATTGGTAAGGATCATACCGCCGCGAGGTCCGCGAAGAGTCTTGTGAGTGGTGGTGGTAACAACGTCGGCGTAGGGAACGGGAGAGGGATGCTCTCCTGCGGCAACGAGACCTGCGATGTGAGCCATATCTACCATAAAGTACGCGCCTACGCTGTGAGCGATAGCAGCCATCTTTTCAAAATCAATGATCCTCGGATAAGCGGACGCACCTGCAACGATGAGCTTCGGCTTGTGCTCCTTAGCGAGACGCTCGAACTCCTCAAGATCGATGCGCTCGGTCTCGGGATTGAGCTCGTAGGGCACGAAGTTGTAGTACATACCCGAAATATTTACGGGGCTTCCGTGGGTGAGGTGGCCGCCGTGAGCGAGGCTCATACCCATGACCGTGTCACCGGGCTTGATGAGGGCAAAATAAACTGCGGTGTTAGCCTGAGCTCCGCTGTGGGGCTGTACGTTTGCGTATTTTGCGCCGAAAAGCTTGCAGGCGCGCTCGATAGCGATGTTCTCTGCGATGTCAACGCACTGGCAACCGCCGTAGTATCTCTTTCCGGGATAACCCTCAGCGTATTTGTTGGTGAGAACAGAGCCCATAGCGCACATAACTGCCTCTGAAACGACGTTTTCGGATGCGATAAGCTCAAGACCGTCGGACTGTCTCTCGTACTCTGCGCGTATAGCGTCAGCAATAGCGGGATCTGTGCGAGCGACGAGGTCCATCATTTCGTGAATCATTTTATTTTTCCTCCGTAGAATAAATTTGCCAAAGCGCCGAGTGAATAATTTTTCGCAGATTTCTAAAAAAAGCGATCATTAAACAATACGGCATTTTATTACATATATTATAAAACATTTTTACCCAAAACGCAAGAGTAATTTTCAAAAAAGCTGTAATTTTATTCATTTCTTTTAAATATACCGCCGCGAAATACGCCTTTTACAAAAAAATGAAATCTGTATCCGTAAAATTTTTATTCATATCTTGACAAAAAGCGTAGTACTGTGGTATAATAATTATGACTTTAGGCTACCACTTAAGAGATCTATCGATAATAGAGGATTGGAGGACGATATGGAGATAGCAATTATTGCACACGATATGAAAAAAGAATTGATGGCACAGTTTTGTATCGCTTATTGCGGCACTCTCAGCAAGCATAATCTTTGCGCGACCGCCGTTACCGCTAAGTATATTTCCGAGGCAACGGGACTTCATATCGATAGAATGATGTCGGGCGATCAGGGCGGCGAGGAGCAGATCGCGTCCAGAATTTCTTATAACGAGATAGATATTCTGCTTTATTTTAGAGATACGCGCCCCAATCAGAAGGAAAACCCCGCATGTAACGAGCTTCTTCGCATGTGCGACCTCAATAACATCCCCGTAGCGACCAACATTGCGACGGCAGAGGTAGTTATCAACGCGCTTGAGAGAGGCGACCTTGATTGGAGAGAGATAGTTAATCCTCACTCCGCGCTTAACAGAAAGTAAGATAAAACAGTCAGAAAAGACAAGTTCGTAGGGAAACACCGCTACAGAGAGGGAGCGAGACGAGAGTCTGCTGAAACGCTTCCGCGACACGCCCCGTCGGGTACCACTTTTCGTTGTAAAATAGCATATAAAAGAGTTATAAATCCGAGTGGAACCGCGCTTATGCGCCTCGGACGGCTTGTTGCCGTCCGAGGCTTTTTTGTTGAAACGCGGTAATATTTCGGTGAAAAGGACGGGAGGATAATATCCTCACCTACCGAGATAAATTTTGAGACAACAATTAATTTTGTAGGGGCGATTCACGAATCGCCCGCGGACCGCCGAGGACGTCGGTCCCTACAACCAAAATAACAAATATCGCACAAATTTGTAGGGGCGTGCATTGCACGTCCGCGCAAAACGCAATGATTTTTATGAACGGCGGCAGCAAGCCACCGCCCTACGATCAAAATAATAAATATCGCACACACCGGTAGGGGACGACGTCCTCGGCGTCCCGAGCAAAACGCAATGAAACTTTTTATAAATGGCGGTAACAATATTATTTTGCTTTTAATCAAGAATATCACGGACTACTCATCCACCGCAAGCCGTCACCTTGACGTTTGCAACGCAAACTCAACAGTCGCTTGCGACAAGATTCCCTCGCAAGGGAAGGCTTTTGGTAAG
>JAFVRA010000042.1 GCA_017504545.1 Clostridia bacterium
TGAAAATTGCCTTGGCAATTTTCACTTTCGGATGAATTCGCTATATTACCGCTCCTTCATCCGAAAGTTCGATTCGCTTCGCTCACTCAGGATGACTTGCTGAAATAAAATATGGATTTAATTTTATAAAAAGACGGGAGGATAATATCCTCCCCTACAATCGATATACCAAACATTTCACAAATGTGTAGGGGCGTTCATTGAACGCCCGCGGGCGACCACTTGGCAAGCCGCAAGTTTTCTTCGAAAACATTGTGGTCGCCCCTACGGATTTGATCGGTTTTCTTAAATTAATGCCTGTAGGGGAGGCGTTTCGCCTCCCGTTTGTTTGAATTTGCATCTATTATGCGGGAGGGGAGACCCCTCCCCTACAATTAAGAGAGATAGTAGCAAATCGCAAGGCGAGAAAGCAAAAAAGCCTTCTCCTGTAGGAGAAGGCTTTTTTGCTTTATTCCTTTGCAAGCTCCTCAAGCAAGATCGCTTCAAGAAGCTTCGGGTTGGCAAGCCCGCGGCTCTCTGCCATAGCCTTGCCGATGATCGCGCGCAGGGCGGCGGTCTTACCGTTTTTGTAGTCGTTTACTGACTTTTGGTTGCTCTCGATAGCGCTCCTTGCGAGCGAGAGAAGCTGATCGCGCGAGTTGATCTGCCAAAGCCCCTCGCGCTCGGCAATTTCCGAGGGAGAGAGCGTTTCCTTGCCCTCGGCGCTGTCCTGCCAGAGTCTTACGAGAAGCTTCTTGGCGGTCGAGCTGTTGATGCGCTCGCTATGGGAAAGCTCGCTAAGCTCGCGAAAATCTCTCGGCGGTATCGGGCAGGAGAATTCCTCTCCTTCAGAGAGGCGGAGCGCCTCGGAGATAAGCAGATTTGCAAGCGTCTTGACACAAGAGCAGCCCTCTGCCGCCGCATCAAAGTAATCCGAGAGAGATAGGTCGGACGAGAGCAGGGCGCTATCGTATGCCGAAAGCCCTAAGACTTCCTCGTAATTTCTCTTGCGAGCGTCGGGAAGGGTGGGTATCTCGCGCCTCAGTCGCTCAATATCGCTCTCGCGAAGTATAATATCGTGCAGGTCACTTTCTGCAATAAAGCGATAATCCTCGGCGCTCTCCTTGGAGCGCATTATCTCGCATCTGCCGCTTTCGGTGTTGTAGCGCAGAGTTTCGCGCCTGATCCTGCCGCCACCCTCAAGAATGGCGCATTGGCGCGCATATTCCTGCTCTATTGCTTTCGCGACGAAGGCAAAGGAGTTGATATTCTTTATCTCGGTGCGCTCACCGAGCGTGTCGCTACCCACGGGTGAGACCGAGAGATTTACGTCGCAACGAAGCTCGCCCTCGTTCATTCTGCACTCGGATATTCCCGTGCAGACGATGATATTGCGGAGCTTTTTGAGGAACTCACGCGCCTCGCTCGGCGAGTGTATATGCGGCTCGGTCACGATCTCGATAAGCGGTCTGCCGCATCTGTTGAAATCGATGAGCGTTTTCTCGCCCTCGTGTATCAGCTTGCCCGCATCCTCCTCGATGTGTATGCGCGTAATTCCCACGCGCGTATCCTTGCCGTCAGAGGTGAGGTCAATATAGCCGCCGTAGCAGAGCGGACGGTCAAACTGAGAGATCTGATAAGCCTTTGGGAGATCGGGGTAAAAATAATTCTTACGGTCTATTCCCGATCTGAGAGAGATATTGCAGTTCGTGGCAATTCCCGCCTTGATCGCGTATTCAACGGCGCGGCGGTTGAGCGTGGGCAGAGCGCCGGGAAGTCCCATACAAACGGGGCATATCTGGGTGTTTGGGAGCGCGTCGCGGTCTGTCGGACAGGAGCAGAATATCTTGCTTTTTGTGTTAAGCTCAATATGCACCTCGAGTCCTACGGTCATTATATACTTATTCATTTCGCACTCTCCCTTCTGTCAAGGGCGCTCTCAAGCAGATGAGCGACCGAGAATAATCTGTCCTCGGAGAAGGCAGGGCCCATAAGCTGAATGCCGACGGGGAGCTTTCCGTCTCTGTGATAGGGCAGAGAGAGGGCGGGGAGACCTGCAAGTGCGGCGAGCGTGCAGAGAAGATCGTCCTTGCAATAAAGGGCGCTCTTTTTTACTCCCGCGCGGTAGGCGTGAGTAGAGGCGGTGGGCAGAAGCAGAAGGTCGCATCTTGAGAGCACCGAAGAAAGCTCGGCGATTATCTGCTTTCGCATAGCGACGGCTCTGCCGTATATCTTCTCTCGGTTCTCGCCCGAGAGCGCGAAGTTGCCAAACAGCACGCGGCGCTTGACCTCATCTCCAAAGCCTTCGGCACGGCTTCTCTCGTAAAGCTCCTCGATAGAGCCGCAGGACTCGGCTCTGTAGCCGTAGCGCACTCCGTCAAAGCGCGAGAGGTTTGACGCCGCCTCGGCGGAGCTGAAGGCGTAGTAAACCGCGTAAGCCGCGTGGAGATGCGGCAGAGATATCTCGGTCATCTTAGCGCCGAGCGAGCGGAGCGTGTCGGTAGCGACCTGCATCGCCTCCAGCACTTCCTCAGAGAGCCCCTCGCCGATAGCCTCGCGCACGACGCCTATCCTCATTCCGCGCACGTCCTTGCCGATAAGCGCTCTAAGGTCGCTCGCAGGGAAGGGGCGCGAGGTGGCGTCGCGACTGTCAGCGCCGACCGTCGCGTTCATTATATCAGCGCATTCACTTGCGCTTCTTGAGAGTATTCCGATAGTGTCAAGAGAGGGAGAAAATCCGACGAGCCCGTAGCGCGAGAGCGCCGAATATGTCGGGCGAAGTCCCACGATCCCACAGAATGCGGCAGGCTGTCGCACAGAGCCGCCCGTGTCCGAGCCAAGCGTGAATGGCGCTTCGTACGCCGCTACAGCCGCGGCGCTTCCACCACTGCTTCCGCCCGTGACTCTGTTTTCGTCCAAAGGATTTTTCGTTCTTCCGTTTGCCGAGGTCTCGGTGTCGGTGCCCATGGCAAATTCGTCGAGATTGGTCTTGCCGAGAAGCACGCAGCCGCTACTCTTAAGGCGACTTATCACCGTCGCGTCAAAGGGAGAGATATAGCCCTCGAGTATGCGCGAGCCGCAACGGAGCGGAAGTCCCGCTACGGCGATATTGTCCTTTGCGGCGTAGGGAATACCGTCAAGAGCCGAGAGGGGAGCACCGTTTCTGCGGCGCTCGTCAGATTCCTTGGCGGCATCTATCGCGCGGTCTTGGCAAAGGCTGACGAAGGAATTGATGCTCGGTTCTTTTTCCTCGATGCGCTCAAGATAGGCGCGTGTCAGCTCCTCAGAGCTGTATTCTCGCGCGGTAAGCGCGCGCTTATGCTCGTCAAGCGAGCGGAATATCAGTTCATTCATGCGTCTCCCTCCTTGTCCTTTCCGACAACGAGCGGCACGGCAACGTGGTCTTCCTTGAGAGAGGGAGAAAGTGCGAGAATATCGCGCGCGCAGTCGCACTCGACGGGGGTGTCCTCGCGGAGCTCGTCAAGCGAGCGCGCCTCTCTTTCGTGCTCGGCGCTCACGTCCGAGAGCAGAGAGGACACGTAGGTCGCCATCGTGGCTATATCGCAAGAAAAGCTCTCCTTCTCGGTGTCGCTAAGCGAGATCCTTGCAAGAGCAGAGAGCCTTTCAATATCTATATCCGTAGGTTTGTATATCTTCTTTTCCATACGTCTCCTCAGTTTATGCCTGCGGTAAGGCGGACGAGCAGAGAGCGGTTGTCGGGCTGCTCCTTGGCGTTGAGCGCCGCGCGGTTGCGCCTTATCTCACCGCACTTCTCGCACTTGTGGATGATAACGAAGCCGCGCTTTGCGTCGGGCTCGCTTCTTATCGGGCGCATAAGACCGCCGCACTCGTTGGCGCGGTCTCCGGGGTTTATATCAACGTGGAGCGACCAAAGGCAGAAGGGGCAGTGATTGCGGGAGCTGCTTCCCATAGGAAGCACCTCTTTACCGCAATTTCCGCATATAAAGCCTGAATCGTTTTTAGTAAATCTTTTCTGTTCCATATATTCCTCAGTTGCTAAGAGCCTTTTTGTCCTTGGACGAGAGATCGACCTGATAGTTTCTGCGCTGGTGGTAGTAGAGGTTGAGCGCACCGTAGGGCGCTTTCTCGTAGTCAAGGTCGCCGTTGTAGTAGAATTCGGCGTGGACTGCGATGAGAAGTCCGTCGTCCATAAGCTGCTTTATATCTACCTCCTCCTCGGCGTCGTCAAAGTCAAAGGAATAGCGGTAGAAGCTGTGAAGAGTAGTGCGCTCGCACTTCTCGCCGCTTGGCAGGCAGCGTATCTTCTTGAGTCCCTCGGAGTTTACGTCCTCGTTATCGTCGGGGTTGTCGGGCGTGAGGTCGATATAGAGCACGAGGCTTACGTCAAAGAGATCCTCGTCTCTGCTCGGCACCTCGGGGAGTGAATAGTCCTTTGCCATATTGCGAACCGTGCTATTGTTGTATCTGAAAACTATCTGAGCCTCGTTGATCTCGGGGATAAAGACCGCCTCTGGAACTGCAAAATAGCCCTCGTTGTATTCCGCACGGGTAATATCGTCGTATTTCTGCTCAAATATATAAAGCTCGTCGCCCTTCTGCGAGTACGCAAGCTTGAGATCGTCGGTCGGAAGGAGCGTCTTTATCTCCTTAGGCGTTCCGCCCGCAAATATGCGCCATACCATAAATACGCATACTGCGACCACCAGACAAACGAGCAAAAATTTAAGTATTCTGCCAAAGCGTTTAATTGCAACCCAGACTCTTGACATAATGCTTCCTTTCGTATATAATATTAACTAAGTAATTATACCACTAATTTTGCAGGATTTCAAGTATTCTTTATGAACTATTTGCGTTGAAAGGGGTAAAGAATGAAAATATACGAATATACACCCCCAAAAAACACGAAAAGGGCAACGGGATTGATAATGATATTCGCCGCCTCAGGTGCAGGACTCTTTCTTATCCCCGCCCTGATCCCGAATATGCCGCTCGGATGGTTGTCACAGCTTTTGGGCGTGGCGGCTCTTACGGCGATGATATGCGTGATCTCGCGTTCTATCGCTCGTACCTTCGTTTACGCGCTGATAGAAAACGGCGAAAGAACGGTCGATCTTACGGTGACCGAGCTTGGCAACGGCGGTAAAAAGCAGACGACCGTTTGCAGAGTATCGCTCGGAAATATCACCGAGGCGCATCTGCTTTATCCCGAAAGAGCAGGGGATGCAGAGAAGATAAAGGATATATCGGCAAAGGCGAAGAAGGAAGCGAGAAAGACCTTCAACTATTGCCACGACGTCAAGGTAAGCCCGATCTGCCTCGTCTTGCTTGAGGAATGCGGCGAGCCTCTGCTTATAAAAATATCCCCCGACGATCACTTGTATTCATACCTTCGGGCATATTCACAAAATAAAGAAGATCAATAAATATAAAAAAAGCCTTGCCGTAAGCAAGGAGAAGGAAGGAAAGAATTATGGCTTTTTTTGAAATGCACTACAGCTCCCGTACACTTGCGATGCAGGTCGCAGTAAACGTCATCATTCCCGACAGAAAGACTGCCTACGGGGAGGAGGACAAGCCCTACAAGACTCTCTATCTGCTTCACGGACTCTCTGACGATTACAGCATCTGGATGCGCCGCACATCTATTGAGAGATATGCGAGCGAGCACGGTATCGCGGTAGTAATGCCGAGCGTTACGAGAAGCTGGTACTCGAATACCGCTTACGGAACTAAGTATTTCAGCTTTATAACCGAGGAGCTTCCCGCCCTCTGCCGCAGCTATTTCAAGGGTATGTCGGATGCGCGCGAGGATAACTTTATCGCAGGACTTTCTATGGGCGGCTACGGCGCGCTCAAGGCGGCACTTACCTACCCCGAGCGCTTTGGCGGATGTGCGTCTCTCTCGGGTGCTATGGGCTTTCCTCACCATTCGAGCAGACCTATGAATGCCGAGTGGAAGGGTAATTTCGGATTTGAAATGGAGAACTTCTCCGAGATCGCAGGTACTGAGAACGACGTACATTTCCTTGCTAAAGAAGCTCTTGCAAAGGGCGCCGAGATGCCGAAGATCTATCTCTGGTGCGGCACCGAGGACTTTCTTATCAAGGACAACAGAGATTACAGAGATCTTCTCACCTCTCTCGAAATTGAGCATCTCTACGAGGAGTCCGAGGGCGACCATTCTTGGAAGTGGTGGGATCTCCACATCCAGTCAGCGCTCAATTATCTGCTTGATAAGTAAGATAAAGAAAAACAGACCTTCCTTGAAGGTCTGCATAATTAGCGGTAAAATGAAATCAGCCACCACGATTTTCGTGGTGGTTTTTTCATACGCAGAAAACAAAGAAAAAGCCCCGCGCGAGGCGGGGCGAGAAATCACAACATGATCTCAGCAAATTCTTTTGGATAATGAATCTTATACCACATCAGCGTTGCCGCCAACTTGACATAAGTAACTCCGTGTGCTTTCGGGAATAAATATTGAATCTTTCCGATTGACTCGATAAACCAATCCTCTATCTCAATATCTATGAGTTGTTTTTTTATTTCATCCGAAACGCCGCCTCTAAAATAAATACCTCTGCGTGTATCTTCCATGATCTTATAGGCATATCCAGTATTTGCTATGCCTTTTCGCAACATATACTTCTCAATGTGATTGAACACATCATCTCGGTAAGCAATTACATTCCTTACGGGAATCCCTTGGTTTACCAATTCCTTTGCGTTGCCAATCCACACTCCCGTACCGTGCGATAATCCGGCTATCTGAATCAAATCGTAAAAAGACTTGGGCAATGCCTCTTCTGCCATATCTTTATAAAAATTTGTACGGAATTCTGGAATACCATCGGTATTACCGAGTCTGAATTCGTTCAACACCTCAATTTGCGAAAAGTTTACTCGCTCAAACGCTGTCCCCGTTGAACGCACCAAGGCTTGATACTGCTCAAATTCCGTGTCTGATAAAAAGGTAAAGGCACAAGAAGATTTATCAGATTTGACAGTATAAGTTATAATGCGGTTTTCTTCCCGTTCTGTAGCGGTCAGTTCGCAATCCTTGAAGTATTCTTTTATGACAGAGTTTGCTACACGCCAAAAATTTGGCGACATTGACACATCAAAACTTGTATTTCTGTGAACAACGTGACGATATGTTTCAAACGGAATATTGTGTCCATCAATTTGCATTTCTTTTCCGCACGAACATACCTTCTTCGGAAGATCCCAACCGTCATCGACACTGTTGTCAAAGATAACCATACCACATTTCGAACAGTAATAATGCGGTTTTAAGGGGTTGATTTCCGTTGCGCCCAAGAGATAAGCCACAAAGGATGCTCCCGTTCCGCCTCTTACCCGAATATGTTCACCTTGTTTTTTTGCTTCGGTTGCGAGTACAGACAACAGATTGAAATATACGATCATATCCGTGTTCTGCATTTCCGCATGCTCTGTAAGCAATCGGTTCATTATTTCGATTGGCGCTGGGTTGCCATAGCGTTCACGCATGGCATCAAAGGATTTGTTCCATAGCTGTTTTTTCATTGCAAATACTCCTTTAGTATCCTTCTTTTCAGAGGAATGATATTTGCAAGTCAGAAGCTCATCAA
>JAFVRA010000043.1 GCA_017504545.1 Clostridia bacterium
AAATGTCATCAAGACGGAATTCTTTGAGGTGCTTTGTCTCATAATTGCCCTGCTCGTTCTTTGCAACACCTGCTTTTGCAACGTGTCCAATCTCGGCCTTGGTCATGTGCTTCTCTTTTACTTCAGCGAAGCCAAGCTGAATGGCATTGTAGCCATCGGTTTCGGTGGTCTTCTTCTGTGCTACTACACAGGGACCAGCCTGGATCACGGTAACCGGAATTACGTTTCCGACTTCATCGAAGATCTGTGTCATACCGATCTTCTTACCGATAATACCCTTTTTCATTTTGTTTTTCCTCCTGTAAATTATTGGTTGACCGCTCGCATGTATTAACGGCCAACATGATTTACAAAGTTACCGAACTGCCTATTTGCATCGGCTGTTATCTTTGTTTTGTCTTGAACGAAGTGCTTGATTTAGATTTTTACTTCGATCTCAACGCCTGCGGGAAGCTCTACGCTCATCAAAGCGTCAACAACCTTCTGGGAAGGCTTGATGATGTCGATAAGACGCTTGTGTGTACGCATTTCAAACTGCTCACGGCTATCCTTGTACTTGTGTACCGCACGGAGAATGGTTACGATCTCCTTCTCGGTAGGAAGCGGGATAGGACCGGAAACTGCTGCGCCGTTTCTCTTCGCTACCTCAACGATCTTCTCTGCTGCTGCATCGATGAGAGTGTGGTCGTAGCTCTTCAGTCTTACTCTGATCTTTTCCTTGACTGCCACCTGTTTTTACCTCCTGTAAGTATTTGCTCTGTTCACATACGCGCATATATAATTAAATGTATGCCGCTGCGAACCGCATCAGGGGCGCATTTCCTCAACACCGAGCCGTGTGTTTCTTTTCTACCCATTTAAAAATCCGAAAGCCCCGCCAAGCACCTCACGGCAGGGGGATTCGGGTAAATGAGCAGACCGTCGGCACACACTCAGAGTGGGATCTGCTTCGCCCGTTTAATCGGACATACTCCGCGAAAATTACCTGACGACCGTCAAACTCCGTCAGCAACCTCTCGCTTCAACGCATATCAAGCCTTATAATTTTACCATATCATAGTCTATTTTGCAAGTGTTTTTTTCATAGAAATTTAGAGAAAATAAAGAGCATTTTTTGTACATTATTCACAAATAAACTATATTTTGTGGTCATTTGCGCCAAATTTACCTACCGATTGTGGTCATTTTTCCCGAAGAAAACGATTTTTCTGAAAAATATTTTAAAAATTTTCAAAAAAGCATAAATTTTTGCCGTTTTTTCGCAAAAAACAGAAACGGAGCGCATTTCTGCGCTCCGAAAGTATGTTTTTTAAGAAACTCACTCGTCAAATTCAAACTCAAAAGTTGCGTTGAGGCGCTTATTCTCCTTTTGGATACGAGCGCATTCGTCTTCACCAAGGATTATTTGTCTCTTGTTACCCTCGAGCATTTCGGCATCTATGAGAGTTCGGTTTCCGTCCTCAACAAGATATATCTTAACAGTCTCGGCGAGTCTTTTCTCTGAGAACGTAACGTCTATCTCCACACGCGAGATCACGGTATCCTGCCCTGCCGCAAAGACCATTCCGTTTTCATCCTTCAGTCTGAGAGAAGAGCCTCCGAGCAGCTTTCCCTTACCTGTTACGCGGCCTTTGATATCATTGATCGGTCCCTCATATATCTTATATCCACATTTAACCGTTCTTTCCTCAAAGCTCTTTTGGTAAAGCTCGTCATTGTATCCATCAAAATTAAAATCGTGATTTGCGATAAAGTAGAAGGCTCCGCCCTCCTTTATAGTAGGCGCAAGCGCCCCTTTAAAGAGCGACATATTCAGAACGTATTGAGCGTACGGAAGCACAAGCGCGCAAAGCAGGAGTATGAGTATCTTAGTCCTTGGCATTATCAGTTTCATTATCACCGCAGCCACAACAGAGGCGAGCGAGATAGCAAAGGTGTAGTATATCATTAAAAAGCTTGGCGGTATGTAGCCGGCGCCAGCGTCTCCGTCAAAGGCTGTATCGGCGTTGTAGATCAGCACGAAGCCGCACACTACCACGATAAGCGCGATAAATGATGCATATACTATCCACATTTTCTTTGGATAAAATCCCCTTACTTTCTTTTCTTGCGCTTCCTTCCCTTTCTTTACGTCTTGCAGACGTCTCCATATAGCTCCGATATATCCACCGAGCAAGAATACTCCGGTGGGGCCTATAGTAGATGTCAGTATATTGAGCAAAGACAAAAGGATATATTCAAATATCATATCACTCGCGCCCGAGAGCGCAGAGAGTGTTTTGACAAAGCCTATGGCATAAAGCAGGATATTGAGAGTTAACAGATTAAGGCCAAAGAAGACCGTCGGCACGAGCATGCGACCGCTTCGCTTTCTCGCCCATCTGCCAAGGCACAGACAGACGGCAAAGGACGCCACAGATACCAAGATAGAGGGAATACGTATTATTCTTCCCAAAAAGAAATTCAATACTATATATCCTATCAGTACGGCAAAGACGGGAGCGAGAGACGCAAAAAGCGAGCGGGCAGGCTTATCCTCTGCTACAGCTTCGTCCTCGCATTGCTCCGCGCTTGATTCTGTCGGGAGCGCGATCTCCTCTTTATGCTCCTCAAGATCTTCTATCTGTTCCTCGACCTCTTCTACCCGCTCGGTATCAGAAATCTGCAGCTTGCTTTTGTGGGAATCTCTTATATGCAGAATGATGGCGGGAATAGCCGCGCCAAGCACAAATAGCACAGATGATACCGCAGAGAGTATCAGCAAAAGAGGAAGCGCCATGGCAAATGTCTCAAGAACAAATCCATCATAGGCTTTGGTCAACATATATATCAAAAAGGCAGCGAATACCGAGACCGCCACTGCGAGTGTCGGCGCGAGGACCTTTCTGCTCAGCAGGCATACCGCTACGCCAAGCGCAAAAAAGAGTGCTATAGCGATAAACAAAGCGATACCTCCGACCTCTGAGTTGAGCATCAATTCGTAGCACACGGCGCATAAAACAGAATGCAATACTATCAACAAGTAGGGCAAATATTTTTTAACTTTTTCTTTCATGCCACTGCTCCTTTCGGTATTCTTTAAGAGCATTATATCATTTTTGGGGCAAAATGTCAACAGAGGGGGGCAAAAAAGCCACCCGTGCAAGAAAGAGCACGGGCGGGCGCAGATCATTATTGAGTTTTTTTGACTCTCAGCACCAGACTTTTGAGTGCCTTTGCCTTGAACGGAATGAGCGGATAGAGGTAATTTCTCTTGCCGTTGGCGGTGGAATTGGTGGCGATGAGAATTACGATTATAAGGAAGCCTCCGACGTATCCCCAGAAGCCGAAGATCGCGGTGGTGATGAGCAGCAGGATGCGAAGGAACTTAATGGCGTAGCCGAGCTCGTAGCTCCGCTGAGTGAAATTGGCTATCGCAACGAAAGCCATATAGAGAATGACCTCGGGTATCAGCCAGCCTATATCCACGGCGAAATCGCCAAGGATAAGTCCGCCCACCACCGAGAGCGAGTTGTTGAGCATATTCGGGGTGTTGAGAGAAGCAAGGCGCAGAGCGTCTATGATGAATTCAACGAGCAATAGCTGTGCAAGCAGAGGTAGCGAGCCCGTATGCTCGGGCATGGCGAAGGACAGCCACTCAGGCACGAGCGCGGGGTACATCTGCATCAGATACCAGGTCGGCGTCAGCACGAGCGTAAAGAAAAACACGAGGTAGCGCGCTATTCTTATATAAGTTCCCGTAAGCGGCGGAAAGTAGAAATCGTTTGACTCCTGCATAAAGTCAAAGATGGTCGAGGGGAGCACCATTACCTCAGGGCTGTTGTCAATGATTATCAGCACGCTTCCCTCAAGAAGCTGAGCCGCCGCGGCGTCGGGGCGCTCGGTGGTGCGTATCTTCGGGAAGGGGTTATACCAGCGCGAGTGAATGAGGCACTCCTTGAGCGACTCGTGCCCCATAATCAGCGAATCGGTCTTTATCGACGAGAGCTTCTTCTTCAGGCTCTTGACGTAGGCGGCGTCGGCGCGATCGTTCATATAGCAAAGCACCACGTCGCTGCCCGAATCACTTCCTATTTTAAAATACTGCATCGTGAGCGCAGGATTTCTTATCCTTCTGCGGATGAGCGCGGTGTTGAAGATCAGCGTCTCGACGAATCCGTCGCGAGAGCCTCGCATAACTCGGTCGCCCTCGGGCTCAGAGGTATCTCTCGCAGGGTAGGTGCGCGTGTCAAGCAGTATCGCCTCAGCGCCAAAGCTGCTACCGAGCACGAGCGTGCCGCCCGACATCACCATCTGCACCATATTTTCCACGTCGCGACATACGTCGGTCTCAATATACGGCAGGCAACCCTGCATAAACTCAACGGCGCCGCGCGGAAGCTTCTTGAGCGAGAGGAAATGCATCATGAGCTTCTGAAGCACGGTGTCCTTGGCAAAACCGTCAATAAAAAATAGAGTCAGCTCCCCGTCGGAGAGCGTGAGCGTCTTTGTGAGCATGTCAAAGCTCTGCTCGCTTCTGAGAAGCCCCGTCATAAGCTTGACGTTATCCGAATAATTCTCGCCAAGAGCCGCCCCTCTGCCCGTCTTGTCGCTATCACTTTTCTTCATATTATATATATCCCCCGTTTAAGCACTTTTTAGCTGTTTTTTAGTAGTTTGCACAGTTTTTGCGGGATAATACGAAAAACGGCATTAAATTCACAGATATACGGCCATCAGTGTCAAATAGGCAATATTGACAATTTGACCTGATTGTGCTATAATATAGAATATAATAGAAATATAACTACTTTCAGGAGCTGCCTATGAGATCATTTCAAAAAAGTTCAATCGTTTTTTTGGCTCTACTCATGCTCGTTCTCATGATAGGCTGTACCTACGAGGACGATCAGCCCGATCCATTCGAGGCGCCGACCGAGACGCCGACCGAAGAAACCACCGAAGCGCCCCCCGAAGAACCCACCGAAGCGCCCACCGAAGCGTCCGAAGATAACGAGCTGCTTGAACATACGCTTGAAAGCAAGGTCAGACTTTCATTTGACGAAAACGGCGAGTTCAGAGTGCTTGTGCTCTCAGATCTTCATATGACGTTTGAAGGTCCCGACGAGGAGATGCAAGGCTTTATAAAAGAGCTGATAGACCGCGAGGATCCCGACCTCGTGATACTGAACGGCGATAATATCACAGACGAAAGGCTGGCTGACAGCGACTCTCTGCGCGCCTGCCTTGAAAAAGCAGTCGCATATATAGAGGAGCAGTCTATTCCATGGATGCACGTTTACGGCAATCACGACGAGGACTACGGATACTTCCGCGGCAATCAGCAAGAGGTCTATGAATCCTTTGATATGTGCATCTCAAAACGAGGCGATGACAATGCACACGGCGTCGGAAATTACGTCATTCCCGTATATGCGCATGATTCAGACGATATTGCGTTCACCGTCTGGGCTCTTGATTCGGGCAACTACCTCACCTACGAGGACAAAATGTCCCTCTGCCCCAACGAATCCACCTATGGCGGATATTCGAAGACCACCTACGATTTTATCGACGGAAGCCAAATAGAATGGTACGTTAACACCTCAAAGCAGCTTGAGGAATACGCGGGCGGCAAGGTCTGCGGAATGATGGCGTTCCATATTCCGCTCCAGGAGTTCTACACCGCGTGGGTAAACCGCGAGGCATTTGAGTATACGGGAGATAAGCGTGAGGATATCTGCGCTTCGGCATTTAATTCCGGGCTCTTTGCTGCCCTGCACTACAGAAACGATATCAAGGCTGTCGTATGCGGACACGATCACATAAATGATTTTATGGTCAACTACGGTGGAATAAAGCTGTGCTACTCTTCTACGATCAGCAATACCGCTTATTTTGACGAGAATATTCGCGGAGGCAGAGTTTTCGTTATAGATCAGGACGATCCGAGCAATATTGATACTTATATGTCGTACGTAGGTCTACCCGATGATACGCCCGAAATACCCGACGGAGACGGCAACGAGACCGACATCGGTACCGATACCGAGGGTGGTACCGAAAGCAGTACCGAGGGTGGTACCGAGAATGCTACAGATAGCAGCAGCGACGGCAAGCCCGAGGAATAACGGCAGAAGGCGTATAAAAAGCGTAAGCGAGGATAATTCTTTTCCCGCAAGCACAAATAAAACTCAAACGGGAGGCGTTTCGCCTCCCGTTTATTTTGCACCGATTTGACGGAAGTAGCAAGCCCCTCCCCTACCGATAAAATTCATTCATCCTTTTTCATTTATCATTTATCATTTATTAAAACCTGTAGGGGCGTTCTTTGAACGCCCGCGGACGACCCCTTGGCAAGCCGCAAGTTTTCTTCGAAAACATTGTGGTCGCCCATACAGGTTTAATTGTTACCTTTATATTTGCTTGTAGGGGAGCATTCTGTATGCTCCCGAAGAGAAAAGGGCGGATATGGAATCCG
>JAFVRA010000044.1 GCA_017504545.1 Clostridia bacterium
CAATGGTACACCACTCATCATCCAAACGATTTTCAATGACGTTTGCATATTTCTTAATGTCGGCAAAGTGGTTTCTGATATATTCCTCACTCATTACCAGGCAGTAATATTTGATGATTTCAAGATATTCGGAGTAAAAGTCTTTCTGCCAATCGAATGGAACATAACAACCTTCGACAATTAGGTTCTGATTATTTTCAATAGCCGTTTTAATCATTTCACGAACAATGGGCCATAAGTATGCGGTCAAATCCTTATCATCACTCATAGGAGTAAGTTCTGTATTACCGCTACGAATCAGCCCCATTTTTAAATGGTCTATTGAAAGATATGGATATTTATATTTTTCAAGCAGTTTTTGAGCAAGTGCAGTTTTACCCGTATGCGATGCTCCTGTAATCAAAATAATCATTATCTCACCTACAAATTCTTATTTACCGTTCGTATTCATCGTAGCAAACTTTCTTTATGCATACTGTTAATCACACACTCTATTATAGCATAAAAACCGCAGAAAATCAATCTGCGGTTTTTGCTTTTTTGTCGGTAGGTAAAACTGTCCTTTAGGGTATGACCCTATGCGCGGTTATCTTTTTTATTAGCCGCCGAGGTAAGCTTCTCTTACCTTCTCACTTGCGGCAAGCTCAGCGCCCGTGCCCGAGAGAGTTATTGCTCCCGTCTCCATAACGTAGGCTCTGTCTGCTATTGCAAGTGCCTTTTCGGCGTTCTGCTCTACGAGAAGAATGGTCGTTCCCGTCTCGTTGAGGTGCTTTATCATATCAAATACCTGAGACACGAGGATAGGCGCAAGTCCCATAGAGGGCTCGTCAAGCATAAGAAGCTTGGGGTGGCTCATAAGTGCTCTGCCCATCGCGAGCATCTGCTGCTCACCGCCCGAAAGCATTCCTGCCATCTGCGTCTTTCTCTCCTCAAGTCTGGGGAAAAGCGAGTAGATATTTTCAAGGTCCTTCTTAACCTGCGATCTGTCCTTGCTCGTGTATGCGCCCATCATAAGATTTTCGTAAACGTTGAGCTCGGCAAATATTCTTCTTCCCTCGGGAACCTGAGTAAGTCCTGCGCGCATTATCTTGTTGGTGGGCATTCCTACGATATTCTTGCCGTCAAAGACTATCTCGCCGTTTTTGGGGTGGATAAATCCCATAATGCTGTTCATCGTGGTGGTCTTGCCCGCGCCGTTTGCGCCGATAAGCGTTACTATCTCGCCTTCGTTTACCTCAAAGGAGATACCCTTGAGAGCGTTGATAACGCCGTAATAGACCTCTATATTTTTTACTTCAAGAAGTGCCATCTGCTATCCTCACTTTCCGATATAAGCCTTGATAACCTCAGGGTCACTGAGAGCGTCCTTGGTGTTACCCTCTGCGATCACCGTACCGAAGTTGAGAACCGTAATGCGATCGCATATACCCGAAACGAACTTGAGGTCGTGCTCGATAAGCAAAATGGTTATATCGAACTGCTCGCGAAGCGCTTGAACGGTGCGGCGAAGGTCCTCGGTCTCGTGGGGGTTCATTCCTGCGGCAGGCTCGTCAAGGAGCAAGAGCTTGGGATTTGTCGCAAGCGCTCTCGCGATCTCAAGCTTTCTCTGCTTACCGTAAGGAAGATTGCAGGCGAGAGAGTCCTTCTCGTCCTCAAGGTCAAATATCTTCAGTATCTCAACAGCCCTCTCCTTCATCTTCTTCTCGCACTTGAAGTGCTTGGGAAGACGGAACATGCTCTCAAACATAGAGCACTTGAATTCGGGGTTGTTGTGAAGTCCTACCATAACGTTACGGCGGACGGTCATATTGTTAAAAAGTCTGATGTTCTGGAAGGTTCTCGCGATACCCGCGTGGTTTATCTTCTCCTGCGAGAGCTTTCTAAGCTCGCGACCGTTGAGATAGAAGGTACCCTCAGTAGGCTGATAAACGCCCGTCAGAAGATTGAATATCGTAGTCTTACCCGCGCCGTTAGGGCCGATAAGTCCGTAGATCTCGCCCTTCTCTATCTGAAGATTAACACCGCTTACTGCCTTAAGTCCGCCGAAGGATATGCCGAGATCTTTCGTTTGCAATACTATATCACTCATCACTTATCCTCCTTACTGTCCTTAGGCGCCTTGTCGGGCTTATCGGGCTTAGGATCGTTCACTACCACGTCGGTAGAAAGAAGCGCGTCCATCTTTATCTTGGTAGGAACTACGTCCCAACGCTTAGTATCGTCAGATTCGTGTTTGTTCTTACTGAGCTTAGCAAAAAGATTGTGGAGATTGTACTTATCTCTGAAGGACTTGAGCTTAGGCGAGTTGCTGTAAACGACGATAACGATAAGAACGAGCGCGTAAACGAGGTCCTTAAGCACTGCCATATCGCCCTCAAGAGAGGTCTGGAGCTTGGTGTTGAGGAAGGTGATAAGAGCGGCGGCGATAAGCGAGCCGTTGATATTACCCATACCGCCAAGCACGACGATAACGAGCATCTCGATAGAATAGTTGTAGTCAAAGCTACTGCTCTGCACGCTGCTTGCCGTAAAGCTGAAGAGAACGCCCGCAAAGCCTGCAAATACTGCGGCAACGATAAAGCCGACGAGCTTGTACTTGGTTACGTTGATACCCGTAGCCTTTGCCGCGATCTCGTTGTCACGGATAGCCGTAATAGCTCGTCCGTGCTTACTGCGGATAAGGTTCTGGATAACGAAGAGGGTTATCAGCACCATAACGAAGCAGATAACGAAGAAATACTTTCTGTCGGAGAATATAGGCGTGGGAAGTCCCATAGCACCGCCGAAGCTCTCGGCGCTCGTATTCTGGAATATAGTTCTGACTATCTCTCCGAACGCAAGCGTCGTGATAGCCAGATAGTCTCCCTTTAGTCTGAGTGCGGGAAGTCCGATGATAAATCCGCAAAGGCCTGCCGCAAGTCCACCGACTACGAGAGAAATAACGAGAGTGAGCATTCCGCTTCCAAGAGGAGCGGCAAGGAGAGCGGCTATCTTACCGCCAAGGTATGCGCCAACGCACATAAAGCCGGCGTGTCCGAGAGAAAGCTCTCCGAGGAATCCGACAACAAGGCTGAGCGAGGTCGCAAGTATCATACTTATCGCGATCTTTTCAAGGAGAACTCGATCCGAGCGATCACTGATAACACCGGTAGCGGCAAGTATAGCCAGAACTATAGTTGCGCCGCCGATAATGATATAGTTGATATACTTCTTCCATTTAAAGCTCTTTAAAAAGCCCATGAATTTGTTATCTTTACTCATCAGACCTTCTCCCTTCTCTTCTTACCGAGCAAGCCTGTGGGCTTAACAAGGAGAATGATAATAAGTATAGAAAATTCGATAGCGTCGGTATAGGGCGCGATCGCGGGAACTGCCTGTGCGAAGCATTCAATAACTCCGAGGAGCAGACCGCCGACCATAGCGCCGGGGATAGAGCCGATTCCTCCGATAACCGCGGCGGTAAACGCCTTGATTCCGGGAAGCGCACCGAATGTAGGTGTCATAGTCGGAGCCTTGAGCAAGAAGAAGAGGCTTGCGAGAGCCGCGAGAGCCGATCCTATTGCAAAGGTTATCATTATTATATTGTTTACGTTGATTCCCATAAGCTGAGCGGCGCCCTTATCCTCGGATACGGCGATCATCGCGCGGCCTGTCTTGGAAAACTTTACGAAGAGGTTAAGTCCTACCATTATCACTGCAGAGCATGCAAGCGTGATGATAGTGGAATATCCGATAGCGATCTCGCCTATCTTAAGAGTGCCGAGATCTGCGATAACGACGAACTTGGGAGCAGAGCCGAACGCCATCTGCGCTATGCTCTGGAGAAGATAGCTGACACCGATAGCCGTGATAAGAACGGCAAGAGGCGAAGCCCCACGAAGCGGCTTATACGCTACCTTTTCTATTACTATGCCCATAAGCATACAGAAAATTACCGAGGCGATTATAGCCACGATAGGATTGATCCAGAGGAACACGAGAATAGTGTATCCGCCGACCATTATAATATCGCCGTGAGCGAAGTTAAGCATCTTTGCGATGCCGTAAACCATGGTATATCCAAGCGCTATCATCGCGTAGATACCGCCAAGGCTCAGACCGTTCAGGAAAGTAATTAAAAAATCCATAGTTTATCCTTACAAATTTAGCCTTCTAACAAACGATTGCCAATGCGGTGCATCGGCAATCGTTTGTTTATTAGTTTTTGAAGTTACAAATACCGTATCGGTAAAGCTTAGTTGCTTGCTTCCTTAACTATGTACTTGATAGCTTCCTTCTGAACTGTACCGTCAGCGCTCCAGGAGATAGTGGACTTCTCGTTGCCCTCGGTCTTACCTGTGATACCTCTGAAGGTGAAGGAATCGCTGTTGAATACTTCCTTGAGGATCTCGCAAAGCTCGTCAGCAGAGATGTTAGCGTCGATCTCCTTGCCGTTTGCCTTAGCGGTCTTCATTGCCTCGTAGATAGCATATACGCAGTCGTAAGCAGCTGCACCGAACTGGTTGAGGGGCTCCCTCTCTTCATCGTACTTGTCGTTGTACTTAGCGATGAACTCAGCAGCGGGGCCTTCGGTTGCGGTGGAGTTGAAGTGAGACAGGTAGGAAACCTCCTGCTTTACGGTGTTGATATCAAAGCCCTCGATAGCGTCGATGCCGTCGAAGCCGTCGCATCCGTAGTAGATAGCGATGCTGTTATCAACGTTCATAGCCTGAGTCATGAACTGAGAAGCGGGAGTGTAGTAGATAGGCATGAATACGACCTCGCAGTCCTTAAGGAGCTGGATCTGAGAATCGAATGTGGAAGCCTCACCGGTAAAGGAAGCGGTGGTAGCGGAGATGTCGCCAAAGGACTTGTCAAGGTTAGCCTTGAAGTTGTTGTAGATACCTACGGAGTACTCGTCGTCAGACTTGTAGAATACGCCGATCTTCTTGCCTGCGTAGTTCTCGTTGAAGAACTTAGCTGCAGCAGTACCCTGGTTGGAGTCTGCGAAGCACATCTGGTAGCCGTTTGCGAACTCGGGGATAGCGTCACCGGTTGCAGAGGGAGTGAGGAAGAATACGTTGTCTTCCTTAGCGAATGTCTTGAACTCAAGACCGGGCTTTGTGGTAACAGTACCGAGAGAAGCCTGCATACCTTCCTCGTAGAGCTTAGCGTAAAGAGTCTCTACTGTGGTAGCGTCGTGCTTATCATCGTACATAACGAGCTCAAACTGAATACCGTCAAGACCGCCTGCTGCGTTGATCTCGTCAACTGCGAGCTGAGCAGCGTTCTTAACTGCAATACCGTAGATAGATGCGCCACCGGTAAGGGGACCGGTAAGGCCGATCTTTATCTTTTCGTTGTCTGCAGCGGGATGATCCTCGCCGTTACATGAAGTAAGGCTGATAGCGCACACGATCATTACGAGAGCGAGCGCCAGAGACAAAATTTTGGTTGAGAGTTTCATTGTTTTTCTCCTTGAATTGTTTTAGCAAACTAAATTGCTTAATACGCTTATTATACTCTTTATTCTTCACCTTGTCAACACTTTTTTCACAATAATATTAAATAAAGTCAAATAAAACTAAAATTTTTCGTACTTTTTTTGAATTTTTATGCAGTTTGCGATAGGTTTTCTTGCAAAAAGCATCAAATAACGCTCAAGCAGGTGAAAAAAAGCAAGTCAGAAAGACTCTATTGCTTTGCACGTTTGTGCAAAATAACCGCAATTTCTGATACGTGAGAGATAAAATTACTATAAAATAATGGAGAAAAATACTTGCAAAAATCCGCGATCCGTGATATAATTATTTAGAGTATGGTTTATAAGGAAAAATATTCGTTCTTGCGTGATTTCCAAATTCAAAAAGTCAAAAGAAAGGTGTTTTCTAAGATGAGTAACGAGAAAAAGACTGTTCGCTTCGCAGTCATCGGTTGCGGTCTTATGGGCCGTGAGTTCGCTTGCGCCGCAGCGCGCTGGTGTCAGCTCAGCACCGATATTCCCAAGCCCGTTATCGTTGGTGTCTGCGATCTTTCCGAGGATGCGCGCCGCTACTTTACCGACAATTTTGATACGGTCAAGTACAGCACGACCGACTATCACGAGTTGCTTGCCGCTGAGGATATAGATGCAGTTTACTGCGCTGTTCCTCACAATCTCCACAAGCAATTTTACGTTGACATAATAAATGCAGGGAAGCACCTGCTCGGCGAAAAGCCCTTTGGTATAGACAAAGAGGACAACGCTGCTATTCTTGAGGCTATCAAGGCTCATCCCGAGGTAGTTGTTCGCTGCTCGGGCGAGTTCCCCTTCTTCCCCGGCGCACAGGAGATGATCCGTTGGATCAAGTCGGGTGCGGCAGGCAAGATCATCGAGGTGCGCTCCAACTTCCGCCACTCCAGCGATATGGACGTAAACAAGCCTATCAACTGGAAGCGTATGATAGAGATCAACGGCGAGTACGGCTGTATGGGTGACCTCGGACTTCACGCCGAGCACATTCCCTTCCGTCTCGGTTGGATCCCCGAGAGCGTTTCGGCTTACCTTTCCAACATCGTAAGAGTACGTCCCGACGGCAAGGGCAACACCGTTCCCTGTCTGACATGGGATAACGCGCATCTCGTATGCAACGTAAAGCAGGGCGAGGAGGAATTCCCACTCATTCTCGAGACCAAGCGCATCTGCCCCGGAGCAACTAACTCCTGGAACATAGAGGTTGACGGTCTTAGCCAGTCGGCACGCTACTCCACCGACGATCCCAACGCCTTCTACTACACCGAGCATCGCGGACGCGAGCAGGCGTGGTGCAGAGTGGACATCGGACACAAGCCTATGATCCCCACCGTTACGGGCAGCATTTTCGAATTCGGATTCACAGACTCTATGCTTCAGATGTGGGCGACCTTTATGTGCGAGGTATGCGGAATACCCGTTCCCTTCGGTTGTCTGACACCTGAGGAAACAGAGCTTTCACACAAGCTTCAGACAGCAGCTCTCATCTCTCACAAGGAGCGCAGAGCAGTAACACTTGAGGAAGTATAAAAACAATGTTTAAAGAAGTAAAATATTCACTTTCCACTCTCATCGGCACTCGCTATATGGAGAACGTTGCCAAGGCAAACGCTTTCTTCGGCAAGATGAGCTACGATGAGGCTATGGCTATAGCAAACGAAGAGGTAGTTTTCTACTCTGCAGAGGCGCAGGCAAAGAACGACGCGCTTCTCGACCTCGTAGGAACTCAGGTAGTTGAGCCTATGCCCCCCGACGACAACGACGGTGCTCCCACCAACGCTTTCAGAAAAGCTGAGGACAAGAGCGCAGCACCCCTTGGCGGATTTGGCTGCTTCAGACTCGGTGAGGACGGCAAGCTCTACCTTATCGGTAAGAGTGAGCACTACCACGCGTCTCTCGGACACGCATTTGCAGGCTACAAGCTTATCGACAACGCTCGCAAGCTCGGCATACTTAACGCAACCCACAACAACACCCGCGGATACGTGACCAGACTTCACGAGAGAAGAATAGTTGAGGCGGCAAACGGCATTCTCCCCGGCAATGACGAGGCTACCGACGCTATCATCGCTTCTACCGAGAAGGGCGTTCTCAACCGCGTTATCAACCTTGAGACAGGATCGCTCGCAGTCGAGGCAGGCGTAAAGATGATGCTCGCTCGCTTCTATCAGCTCTCTCCCGAGCTCGACGCTCCCAAGTACAAGGGCAGAACACCCGTATTCTTCATTATGGCTGATAAGGCTGACGGTATCACGGGTAACTACCACGGTACCACGGTACTCACACAGACCTTCCGCGGTCTTTGGGAGAACTTCAGAGAGAAGGCTGACGCCGCTGATATGTGGAAGGTAGTCTCTGTTCGCCCCAACGACGTTGAGGACTTCAAGCAGAAGCTTGAAAAGTACAACACAGGCAAGTACAAGACCGCAGGATTCCTTCACGAGATCGTTATGATGAACTACGGCGCAACAAAGCTTGAGCCCGAGTATCTCCGCGCTGTTTACGATCTCTGCCACGCTTGCGACACCCCCACCCTCTGCGACGAGATCCAGACGGGTATCTGGTACGGCTCGCTCTTCCTCTTCCGCCGCTACGGTCTCAACCCCGACTTTGCGGTAATAGGTAAGGGCTTCCCCGGTGGTGAATACCCCGCAAGCCGTATAATCACTACTGCTGAATACGACAATCTCAACCAGTTCGGCGCTCTCGTTACCAACGGTCAGGAGGAGCTTGCAGCGCTTGCATACCTCATCACCATCCGCTTCGTTCAGGAGATCGGCGACGAGCTTGACAAGAACTCCGCACTCTTTGAGAACGGCTTCGCCGCTCTCTGCGAGAAGTACCCCGAGAAGCTCGCAGGCTATCAGGGACTTGGCTGCAATATCGCGCTCCACTTCCACAGCGTTGAGGACGCCGCGAAGTTCACTAAAGAGCTTAACGTCAAGTGCATCGACGCGTCTGCTCAGCTCTACAAGCCCAACTGCGTGCCCGGCGTTCTCTTCAAGCCGCCCGTAGTAAGCACTGAGGCTACTATCAGAAAGATCCTCGCGGTTCTTGACGAGATACTTGCAAAGTAATAGGCTTTCAGGAGAAACAGATATGTATTTTCTCGGCATTGACATAGGCTCGACCTCGATCAAGGCTACCGTCCTCAAGGCTTCTGCCGAGGGTGAGACGGTCGTAGGTCGCGCAAACGTTGATTATCCTACCTACTATCCTTTTGACGGCGCTGTTGAGCACAGTCCTTCGGAGTGGAACTACACCACGGTCGCGGCTGTACGAAACGCTATCGCTCCTCTCTCGGAGGACGAGCGCAAGAGGATCTGCGGTATTTCATTTTCCTCGCAGGCAGGAAGCATTTATCCCGCCGACGAGAACAACAGACCGCTCTACAACGCGCTGACCTGGATGGACAGACGCGCAACCAAGGAGTCTGAGGATATGATAGCCGCCCTCGGCTATGATAACATCCGCTCCAAGTGCGGCTGGCGCCCCGCCCCCACCGATTGTGTGGCAAAGCTTCTCTGGCTCAAGAGAAATCAGCCTGAGATATTCGCACAGGCTAAGCATTTTTACACGACACTTGAATCGGTCACAGGCTTCCTTTGCGGAAACTTCGTTACCGATCCTACGAATATCGCCCTCTCGCGTCTTTACGACTACAAGCAGGGCGCATATATCCCCGAGGCACTCGAGTTCCTCGGTATATCCGAGGGTATGCTCCCGACAGTCGCTCCCTGCGGCAGTCTTGCAGGCAAGCTTCTTCCCAAAACGGCAGAGGCGTGCGGTCTTGAGGCGGGCATACCCGTTTACGTCGGCGCGCACGATCAGTACTGCGCTTCTCTCGGAAGCGGAGTTACCGAGCCCGGTCAGCTGCTTATCGCAACGGGTACTGCTTGGGTAGTGTTCGGCGTTGCCGAGCAGCCTATCACGGTTGCCCCCTTCCCCGCACCCTGCGCGCACCCGATACCCGAGAGATTTGGCGTTATGACCTCTCTTGCAGGCTGTGGCGGAGCGCTCGGAGCTTTCGCGGCATCGGTAGGCTCAAGACCTGCAACTCTTGACCGCGAGATAAGCGCTATGGGAGTTGCGGAGTGCCGCGAATCTATTCGTGACTTCTTCGTTTGCCCCCTTCCCCCGAACCCCACGATACCTCATCGCGACGGAGTTTGCGGCAGCATAGAGGCAGACGGCGTTCACGAGCCCTTCAAGATAGCACTTGCGGCTATGGAAGGCGCAGTATTTGAAGCAAGAGCTCTTATCGAGGCGTTCGAGGAGGCAGGCTTCCCCAAGGGCAAGCAGCTTATAGTCTCGGGCGGCGCATCCAAGAGCAGTATCTGGATGAATATAGTCTCTGCGGTATTCTCTGACAGACCTATCTACCGTCTCTCCGAGCCCGATTCCCCCGCGCTTGGCGCGACTATGATCGCGGCAGTGGGAAGCGGAGCCTTCGGATCTCTTTCAGAGGCTGCAAGACTCGTTCGCCACATGCCCGTTGAGGTAGATGCCGATTCCGCAGAGTTCTACGCGGACAAATACCGTCGCTATCGCGAATGGGCGCTTAAATAATTATCACTTATAACCTTTAGAAGAAAGGAGTTTAATTTTATGTTTGGAATAGACGTAACAGATTACGATAAAAAGGTCTGGGCGGAAGAGCTTTGCGACTTTCTTCCCGACAAGATAATCGACGTTCACATGCATATATGGGAGCCCGGCACGAGAAAGGTCGGACAGAAGGGCTGTGTTACCTGGACTTCTATCGTCGCACCCGATATGACCTATGAAAATATGGTCGAGACCTACTCTAAGGTCTTCCCCGGCAAGACGGTAAAGCAGGTGCTTACAGGCTCTCCGAGCTGCACTCTCTCGGTGGTTAACCCCTACGTTCTCGACTGTGCAAAGAAGCACGGTCATCAGGCGCTTTACTGCACCAACTGGGACTCTGACGAGGCAGAGATACTTAAGGCAATGAAGGCAGGCTTCTGCGGCATCAAGCCTTATCAGAACAACTCTCCCTCCTACATTCCCGCAAACGAGGTGAGAATTTTTGACTTCCTTACTCACCGTCAGCTTGAGCTTATGGCCAAGATCGGCGGTATCGTAATGCTTCATATCCCCCGCAATCTCCGTCTGCGCGATCCGATAAACCTCGCTCAGATCATGGAGATAGACGAAAAGTACCCCAACGCAAAGGTTATCATCGCGCACGTCGGCAGAGCTTACATACCCTCTGACGTCGGCGACGCTTTTGAGGTACTCAAGCACACCAAGAATATCTACTTTGATTTCTCGGCTAACACCTCTGACTTCGCTATGCAGAAGATGATAGAGGCTATCGGCGTTGACAGGATCATGTTCGGTACCGACATGCCCTTCACCAAGATGCGTATGTACCGCATCGAAGAGAACGGCACTTACGTAAACGTAGTACCGAGAGGTCTTTACGGCGGTGTCGAGGGCGACGTTCACATGAAGGAAAGCGACGAAAGTGAGATCACCACCTTCGTTTACGAGGAGCTCCGCGCACTCAAGAGAGCTTGCGAGCGTCTCGGACTTACAAAGGACGACGTCAACAAACTTATGTACGAAAATGCTTCAAAATATTTTGACATTCAGTTGTAATTAACAGGAGAAAAGGATATGAACAAGACAAAGATTGGCTTTTTACCCCTTTACATCAAGCTCTATGACGATTGCGGAAGCGGTGCTAAGGCACGTCCCCGTCTTGAGCCCTTTGCAGACCGCCTCGTTAGTGAGCTTGAGGCTCGCAACTTTGAGGTAGTTGCAGTTCCCTTCTGCCGTATCAAAGAGGAATTCAAGGCGGCTATCGCTAAGTTTGAGGCTGAGGGATGTAAGGCTGTCGTTACCTGGCACGCCGCATACTCCCCCTCGCTTGAGTGCATCGAGGCTCTCGCAGGAACAAAGCTTCCCCTCATCGTTCTCGATACCACCGAGACCTACGCTATGGGTCCCACGCTTGAGCAGTTTGAGATAAGCCTCTGCCACGGTATCCACGGCGTTATGGATATGTGCAGCATGCTCCGCCGCTACGGCAAGGCATTCGCTATCGCGGCAGGTCACATCGACCACTCCGACGTTATGGACAGGATCGCAGGCTACACCCGTGCGGCTGTTGCGGCAACCTCTCTTGAGGGAACCTCTACAGGTAGCATCGGTGGAAGCTTCGACGGTATGGGTGACTTCCTCGTTTCCGACGAGGAGATGCTTGAGCGCTTTGGCGTAAAGGTAGTTTATCCCGAGGCAGGCGAGCTTGCTAAGTATCGCGCTGAGGTAAACGACGCTGACGTAAAGGCTGAGATGCAGAAGGACAACGAGACCTGCTATCAGATCGAGCCCGTTGATCCCGCTTCTCACGAGAGAACCGTCCGCAACTGCCTTGCAGTAAGACGTTGGATCGAGGAAAAGAACCTTTCTGCTATGACTATAAACTTCCGCGAGATCACCGAGGCTACAGGTCTTGAGATCATGCCCTTTATGGAGGCGTGCAAGGCCATGGCAAGAGGCACCGGTTATGCGGGCGAGGGCGACGTTCTCACCGCTTCTCTCGTAGGCGCTCTTATGAAGGGCTTTGACGAGACCGCGTTTATCGAGATCTTCTGCCCCGACTGGAAGGGCAACACTCTCCTTCTCTCCCACATGGGCGAGTTCAACCCCGCACTTTCCTCGGGCAAGTCGGGTATGAAGGAGATCCCCTTCATCTACGGCGACGCTAAGAACCCCGTCGTTTGCTACGGCAGATACAAGGGCGGTGAGGCTGTATTCCTCAACCTCTATCGCTCCAAGGACGGCTTCAGACTTATTCTTTCCGACGTTGATATGGTCGAGGTAAGACCTGACGACGATACTCTTGAGGTAAGAGTAAGAGGTTGGATGAAGCCCCGTATGCCTATCGCAGACTTCCTTGAGGCTATCAGCCGCGTAGGTGCTACTCACCACAGCGCTCTCGTTTACGGCGCTAAGGTAGAGCAGATGGTTTACTTTGCCGAGCTTCTCGGTCTTGACTACGATATCGTTTAATTGATATAAATTTTTAACACAAATAAAATACATAGGAGAAAAAGAAAATGCTTGTAAATCTTAAAGATGTTCTCATCCCCGCACAGAAGGGCGGCTACGCAGTTGGACTTTTCAACACAACAGATACCGATATGCTTGAAGGCGTTCTCGCAGCTGCAGAGGAGCTTCGCGCTCCCGTTATCATCGGTACTGCAGAGGTTCTTCTCCCCTTCGGAGAGCTCAAGCTCATCGCTCCCTCGGTAAGAGCTGCCGCTGAGCGCGCAACCGTTCCCGTAGTTCTTCACTACGACCACGGTCTGACCGTAGAGCGTTGTATCGAGGCTCTTGACCTCGGCTTCACTTCCATTATGTTTGACGGAAGCGCAGGAGACGCTGACGCTAACATCGAGCTTACCCGCAAGGTAGTTGAGATGTGCCACGCAAGAGGCGTTACCGTTGAGGGTGAGATAGGTCACGTTGGAAGCGCTGACGTTGAAGGCGACCAGGACAACAACTACACCACTCCCGAGGAGGCAAAGGCATTCGTTGAGGCTACAGGCGTTGACGCTCTCGCAGTTGCTATCGGTACTGCACACGGTGCATACAAGCATAAGCCCTGCCTCGATCTCAACAGACTCGCTGAGATCAGAAGCACCATCGACACTCCCCTCGTTCTCCACGGCGGTAGCGGACTTACCGACGACGATTTCCGCAACACCATCAAGAACGGTATCGCTAAGGTCAACATCTTCACCGACCTCTGCCTTGCAGGCGAGAGAGCTTGCAAGCGCGGTCTTGAAGAGAACGCAGGCTACCTCAACATGAGAAACATGAAGGTAGAGGAGATCAAGAAGGAAACCATGAAGAAGATGCTCGTCTTCGGATGCAACGGCAGAGCTTGATTTCCTAAACATCAATAAAAAAGACTCGCTTGGCGTACCTGCGATAAAGCAGGTGCGCCAAGATTTTTTACACCAAAAAAAGCTCTTAAAATGCATCTTACCCTCGTGTATTTGCAAGACAAGGAAAATCGCTTGACTTTTATTTTTAAGTCTTGTATAATAAAGCTACAACAAAGGAAGGGAGATATTTTTTTGAAGGTTACAATTATTGAAGACCCCAATATAAAGGAAACTGAAATATCTATTGTTTGCGCCAAAAGGACAAACAAGATCAATGATATTGTTTCAAAGATATCATCCGCTGGGTTGACTGTTGCGGGAAAAAAAGAAGAAGAAACGTTTTTGATACCGATAAAAGAAATTTTTTATTTTGAATCGGTTGATGGAAGTATATTTTTCTATACGGAAAACGAAACCTATGAATCAACAGCAAAGCTTTATAAGATCGAAGAAAACTTAAAAAATCTGCAATTTGCTCGGATATCCAAAACAGTGATTGCAAATTTAGACAAACTGTTGAGCATTAAAAAATCAGAAAACAGTCGCCTTGTGGCAACCCTTGTTAACAAAGAAAAACTTGTTGTTTCAAGGCAATACGTATCAGAAATCAAGAAAAAATTGGGGGTGTAAATATGTTTAGAAATTATTGGCGTTCTTTTATGTACAGTATGGGACTTGTAGCGATTATTTTTATTATATTCTCACTTATTTTCCCCGAAAGTATTAGAATTAAACATCTTTATCACATGGTATGCATTCTTATTCCCGTGAATTTGTTTTCATTTTTTACATTTGAGCTAAAGCTTTTCTCCAAACATATTTGGATAAGACGTATGGTAGTAATAGCCTTCAGCCTTTTAGTCCTGTTTGTAGGCGGATATATATTTGGAAGCACTCGCTTTGAGCTTAAGAGTTTGGTCGTTTATTGTATTGTAGCTTTGATTGTTACTATGGTTATTGTATTTGCATATTATGTTGCTGATAAGATCGAACAACGGAATCTAAATTTAATCAATCAAAAGCTTAGTGAGAAGAATAAAGGTAATATAGAATAAAAATCGCCCCGCCTCGCGCGGGGCTTCGCTTTTGTGTCCACAAAAGCAGTGCTTGTCAAGAAAATTGACACGGCATAGATGAACATAAAAAAGGCTCCCTTGTGTAAAGGGAGCTGTCACCGAAGGTGACTGAGGGATTGTTTTTCGGTATAATTTTGTTTTTAACAATCCCTCCGTCTCGCTTGCGCGAGCCACCTCCCTTTACACAAGGGAGGCTCATTACCGCCCGACAGTACATCTAAAAGGTGTAACACACTATACCTTGCAGACAAGGCGTGTGAAAAGGAGTACGGACATTTTAGTTCGCACTCCTTTTGTCGGTAGGTAAATCTGCTTTATGGAAGGCACCCCTTCAGGGTCGCTGCATTTGTTATTTGACTAGGATCCCGATCTCATCCGCAGTCAGGGGGCGGGTGAGCTTGGGCTCGGTGTAGGCATACAGACACAGGGTGCCGTAAGCCACCTCCGAATAGATATCAAATTCGGGCTGTTGGTAGCGGATGTCGTCCTTGAAATAAAAGTCGGTATATACGGCGAGGACATTGTCGCCAAAGGGCACGTCGTTGAAGATCAGGCGGCGGTAGCTGTGAAGTCCCTTATGAACGGCGGCACTGACCTGGGCGGGGGCAATGCGCACAAACTCGACGCTGTCGGGCTTGTTGCCCAGATTGTCGCTTGCATCTCCCGGGGTCTTGTCAAGGGAGACGAGGAGGGAGATATCGTACCAGTCCTTCTCGGGATCCAGAGAATCCTCCGCAAGACCGTAATCCGCCTCGGTGGCGCGCAGGGTGCTGTCATTGTATCGAACAAGGATCTGCACCTGCCCTGCCTCGGGGATAAAGATGGCGTCGCAAACGGTGAAGTAGCCGTAGCTGTTCTCGCCGCGTGTGGTGGTGTTTTGCTCCTGTGTGAACAGCGTCAGGTCGGGGTTATGGGCATACGCCTCGGAGAGTGTGGCGTTGGGCGTCAGCTCCATGAGCTCGCCGGGGATCCGAGAGATGGAAAAGCGCCACAAAAACACGCCGACCACCAGGATGACCAACGTTACGACCAAAAGCTTGAACAAAAGCTTGATCACCATGAGAAAATCAATTTTTCCGAACATTTGAATTACCCTGCCTCCTCGGGGAGGCCCTTTTTATAAGATTTCGGCGGCTTGGGTCCTTCCACGCAGTCGCATCTTCGCCGTGTTTTACTGAATACGCCGCACGGGTCCCTCAAGCGGCTTGCCCTCGCGGTAGGCGCGGATGACGCGCTCGCACTGCTCCCGCGTTTCCACTGTGAAAATAAAATGCTTGCCGCATTTCCCCACCGATCCCAGCCGTTCGGGCTGATCCGACATTCCCGTGGGAATGCTGTTAACCACAAGTGAACGGTGATCGAAGGTGCGGAGCACGGGGAATGCGGCGCCCCGGCGGTCAACCAATGTTATCTTATCCTCACCGCAAGCGTGGCAGTCGGAGATCTCCCGCCCCACGCACTTTTCCAGCACCATCAGCGGCAGTCGACCGTAAACGA
>JAFVRA010000045.1 GCA_017504545.1 Clostridia bacterium
AGAAAAGGAACACGCTGCAAAAGCTATTGAGTGCGGCTATTTGTATCGCGACGGAGATACCCTTTATACCAAGATTCTTGTGAGCTCTCTTTCTGATAGAAACAGACTCTTTGATATTAGTAATGCTTTGCAGAATGGATATTTTGATGCCAATGCTGAAATCGTTGCGGCAAAGGTTGCAGAATTAATCAAAAAATCCGTTCCCGGTTATCTCCTCGGAGAATGGAGATTGGCAAATAGACTTGCGAGTATGCCCATTCTTGACGCAGTTGTTGAATGCCTTATCGAAAAAGGCGTATTAACACCTCCCGAGGACGGAATCGGTGCAGAAGGTTGTTGGATGAGTGTAGAAAAGTAAACAGAACACCGCCGAGAGTAACCGTTTGGTCGCTCTCGGCGGTTTGCTATAGACTAAAATAGAAAAATGTGATATAATTATAAAAAATTCTCTTTCTTGTAGTTTTTTGCGGCAAAACCGTAGTATATAGGTGAAAGGAGGTCAAGCAGATGAATGACGAAAGAATAATTGAGCTGTTTTTTGAGCGGTCCGAGCAAGCTATCACAGAGTTGGATAAAAAATACGGACGAGTTTTCCATTCGGTGTCCTATAACATTCTGAAGGACAGAGAGGATGCCGAGGAATGTGTGAACGATGCTTATCTTGGTACTTGGAACGCAATTCCCCCTGCAAAGCCAAACCCGTTGCTTGCTTTTGTCTGTAAGATCGTAAGAAACGTTTCACTTAAGCGCTACGAGAAGAATACCGCCGCAAAGCGAAACAGCAATTACGATATTGCTATGGATGAGCTTGAGGATTGCCTCGCTTCTCCGAATACCGTTGAGAAAGAGCTTAGTGATCGTGAGTTGACAGAGATCATTGGATCCTTTTTGAATTCTCTCACGGCAGAGAACCGAGTGATCTTTTTGCGCCGCTATTGGTTTTCGGATACTTACGCTGACATCGCAAAGCAGGTAGGGCTTACAGAAAAGAACGTTTCTGTTCGGCTTACAAGACTCCGCAAGGATTTACGGGTGTATTTGATAGAAAGAGAGGTTTTATTATGACAACTAAAAAGTTTTCAAGCGCGCTTGGCGACATAAATGAAAGCTATCTGAATGAAGCCATTTCTTATACGGCAAAAAAGAAAAGCGGACTCTGGGTAAAATGGGTGGTGATAGCCGCGTGCTTGTCGTTGATGATCGCTACTGTCGTATTAGGTGCTATGCTTTTCAAACCCGATGCTCCCGACGGAAGCGTGCTACCTACTGACGTCCCACCTTTTCCTGATGAAAGCGCTTTGCCTACAGATGCGCCGAATATTACTGATGACGGTGATCCCCCCACGTTTGTGATCAGAACACTTTCGTCAAGCGGTGCGCCGATAGAGCTTGGTTTGAGAGAAAGCTGCTTTAATTCTGTGGATCTGCCCGAAAATAAATTTGGCGTTGACATGCCTTTGTTCAATTTTTCGGTGCGTCCTTACGGATCAAATAACAACAAAGACATATATTCTCATTATGATATATTAGTTTCGTATAATAACGTAAAGGTTGAAGGACAAGACGAGCACATAAACGTAGCGTACGTTACGCCTATGCCTGATTCGGAAGAGTCCGGCTACTACTCTGTTTCAGGCTGGTTTACAGAGCCTACAAAGATCACCGTTAAAATTATAAATAAGTATACCAAAAACATTGTTGATCTGATCACGGTCAAGGTGTCGTATTTGGAATCTATGGAAGAATACGAGCTTGAGATAGTTAATATATCAGATATAGTAAGAGATCAGGCGGTTGCCGTAGCAGCCAATGAAGCGCTTATGCAATATTTCTTCAATCAGGGATACGTAACCGACTATCCGTCATATTACGGTGGACGATACATTAAGGATAACAAGCTATACGTTAGATTAGTTTCTCCTACCGAAGCAGAAAAAGCAAAATTGTCGTCTATTTTTGCTCCGTACAAGGAGTCTGTAGTTTATCAATATGCAGATATGTCGATGAATAATCTGCAAGAATATGCGGATAGGATATATATCAGACTGAGAGAAGAAGGATATAAGGTTGCAGGCTACGGTGTTGATAATATTACAGGTGATATTGTAATAGGCGTTTTGAAAGAGGACGTAGAAGCTGCTACCGCTTGGGTGAAAGCAAACTTGCATGTTTATCCAAAGGTTGTAATTGAAGAAGGCAGTTATGTTGTACCTGACTGATAAAATCGCAAAAGGTCTGCGAACTCGCGCCTTTGGAGAGGAATATAGTGGGAGAATTTCGCCTGCGGCGAATATTTTTGCTCGTAGCGAGCCCGAGCGAGCTCGGCTCGGCTTTACTCGCAAAATGCGAACTCCCGCAAAGTGCCTTGGCACTTTGCCTCGTCGAGTGAACACGAGACGACAAAAAAGAACACCTGCACGATGTGCAGGTGTTCTTTTTTGGTGACCCGTGGGAGAATCGAACTCCCGTTACCGCCGTGAAAGGGCGGTGTCTTAGCCGCTTGACCAACGGGCCGGTGGTAGCGGAGATTGGACTTGAACCCATGACCTACCGGGTATGAACCGGTTGCTCTAGCCAACTGAGCTACTCCGCCACATTGTTTTATTATACGCTTTCGCAAGCGCTTGATTATTATATCACGAGAAAGTCCTTTTGTCAATAGCTTTTTTAAAAAAATTAAAAAAATTCGTCTTATTTTGCTTATTTTTTGCGCTTTCTCTTGACTTTGTCTCTAAGGTATGATATAATTCTTCTGTTATCAATATTATAAACACCTTGACGGGAAGTAGTAGGAGCTGTTACCTCTGCAGAGAGCGTGCGTTTGGTGCGAGCACGTGTGGAAAGGCTTTGAAGTCGTCCCTGAGTGGCTTGGGTGAGGGAAGTATCTTTCGTTAGCTCTTGACGTCTGCCGCGCGTTAGCGGTCTTGAGATAAGACGGAGCAGCTCTGCTCTCCTCTTAAGTCAGGTGGTACCGCGTGCTCACGCCCTGATAGGACGTGGGTCTTTCTTTTTTTAGCTAATAATTTTATCATTAATTATATTTAGGAGGACTAATCTATGAATTCCTACAACGAATTGCCAAAGGTTTATTCTCCCTCTGAATTTGAGGACAGAATATATCAGAATTGGTGCGACAAGGGTTACTTTACCCCCGACGTAAACGATCCCGCGCCTTCCTTCTCGGTGGTCATTCCGCCCCCCAACGTAACGGGTCAGCTTCACATGGGACACGCCCTCGACGAGACTCTTCAGGACATTCTCGTCCGTTACAAGAGAATGCAGGGCTTCAACACTCTTTGGGTACCCGGCACCGACCACGCAGGCATCGCGACTCAGATAAAGGTTGAGGAGCAGCTTCGTGTAAACGAGGGACTCTCAAGATACGATCTCGGACGAGAGAAATTCCTCGAGCGAGTATGGGATTGGAAGCATCAGTACGGTAACCGCATAATCAGCCAGCTCAAGAAGCTCGGCGCTTCTTGCGACTGGTCTCGCGAGCGCTTCACCATGGACGAGGGCTGCTCTCACGCGGTTCGTGAGGTGTTCGTAAACCTCTACGACAAGGGACTTATCTACCGTGGATACAGAATTATCAACTGGTGTCCTCACTGCCTTACGGCGCTTTCTGACGCTGAGGTAGAGTACAAGGATCAGCCCGGTCATTTCTGGCACATCAAGTACCCGATCAAGGGCGAGGACGGCTACGTTGAGATAGCTACCACCCGTCCCGAGACTATGTTCGGAGACACCGCTGTTGCGGTAAATCCCGACGACGAGGCAACAAAACACCTCATCGGCAAGACTCTCATTCTCCCCATCGTTGGCAGAGAGATCCCCGTAATTGCCGACGATTATGTTGAGATCGGCTTTGGTACGGGCTGTGTTAAGATCACCCCCGCGCACGACCCCAACGACTTCCTCGTAGGTCAGAGACATAACCTTGAGCAGATCAAAGTTATGAACGATGACGCTACCATGAACGCTTATGCGGGCAAGTATGAGGGAATGGACAGATACGCTTGCCGCAAGGCTCTCGTTGCAGACCTTGAGGCTGAGGGATACCTTGTAAAGACCGTTCCTCACGATCACAACGTCGGCGTTTGCTACCGTTGCGGCACGACCGTTGAGCCTCTTACCTCTGACCAGTGGTTCGTTAAGATGAAGCCTCTTGCTGAGCCTGCTATAGAGGCAGTTGAGAACGGCTCTATCAACTTCGTTCCCGAAAGATTTTCCAAGAACTATTTCAACTGGATGAACAACATCCTTGACTGGTGTATCTCCCGTCAGCTTTGGTGGGGACACAGAATTCCCGCGTTTTACTGCGACGATTGCGGCGAGATGACTGTCTCTAAGGAAGACATCACAGTATGTCCTAAGTGCGGCGGTAAGGTACATCAGGACAACGACGTGCTTGACACCTGGTTCTCCTCGGCTCTCTGGCCCTTCTCGACTCTCGGTTGGCCTGAGCAGACCGCAGATCTCGCAAAGTACTATCCCACGAGCGTGCTCGTAACGGGCTACGATATAATCACCTTCTGGGTATCAAGAATGATATTCTCGGGACTTGAGCACATGGATGAAAAGCCCTTCAGCACGGTATTTATCCACGGCCTCGTTCGCGACGCGCAGGGAAGAAAGATGTCCAAGTCGCTTGGAAACGGCATAGATCCGCTTGAGATAATCGATAAGTACGGCGCAGACGCGCTCCGCTTCGCGCTTGCTACGGGTAACAGCCCCGGAAACGATATGAGATTCTCTGACGAGAAGATCGAGGCGGCGAGAAACTTTGCTAACAAGCTCTGGAACGCTTCGAGATTCGTTCGTATGAACCTCACTATTGATGAGATCAAGCTTCCCGAGGCTGACAAGCTCTCTGCTGAAGACAAGTGGATACTCCACGAGTTCAACAAGCTTGCCGCAAGCGTTCCCGCATCTCTTGATAAGTTTGAGGTCGGCGTTGCGCTTTCCACCATCTACGACTTTACCTGGGACGTATTCTGTGACTGGTACATCGAGCTTTGCAAGATACGTCTTAACGATAAGGAGAGCGAGGGCAACTCGGTTGCTCAGAACGTACTCGCTTACGTTCTCACGGGCATTCTCAAGCTGCTCCATCCCTTTATGCCCTTCATAACAGAAGAGATCTATCAGGCGCTTCCTCACGACGTTGAGAGCATTATGATCTCGTCTTATCCCGCAGCGGACTTCTCTCTCGTATTCGAGGCTGACGCTGAGAGAATGAATAAGGTTATTACCGCGATTAAGGCTATCAGAGCAAGACGTAACGAGATGAACGTTCCGCCCTCTCGCAAGGCAAAGGTATATATCGCAACCAAGTACACCGACGCTTTCAACGAAAGCAGCGCGGTATTCTTCAGCCGTCTCGCGTCTGCTTCTGAGGTAGAGATAGGCGAGAGCTTTGATTCTGCATTCTCTGCAGACGATGCGGTAAGAATAGTTACCGACTCGGCAACTCTGTTCCTGCCTCTGTCCGATATTGTGGACACCGAGAAGGAAAGAGCAAGACTTGAGGGTGAGCAGAAGAAGCTTGCAGGCGAGATAGAGAGAATTGATAAGAAGCTTTCCAACGAAGGCTTCGTTGCTAAAGCTCCTGCGGCAGTAGTTGAGGGAGAGAAGGCAAAGCTTGCTAAATACCGTGAAAACCTTGAGGGTGTTCTCGCGGCACTTGCTAAGCTTAAGTAATTAAAAATAAGCCTTACAGCTCGTTATGAGCTGTAAGGCTTTGTATTTATAAAAAGCAAAATAAAATTCAAAAAATAAAATAAAAAATCAAAAAAGGTATTGACAAACGAAAGAGCTTGTGGTATAATAAACAAGTCGTTGAGAACGATGCTGGTATGGTTCAGTCGGTAGAGCACGTCATTGGTAATGACGAGGTCATCAGTTCGATTCTGATTACCAGCTCCAAATCCCACGCGAAAGCGTGGGATTTTTCTTTTTGTAAGATAATCCCCGCCATAGTATTAGGCTTCAAAAGAGGTTAAACAGTAAGTAGATAAAATGCAAAGAAAAATGTGCTTGTAGGGACCGGCGTCCCCGACGGTCCAAAAAA
>JAFVRA010000046.1 GCA_017504545.1 Clostridia bacterium
ACGGGTTTGGTTGTCGTCCTTGAATTATTGCTTGTAGGGGAGCATTCCATATGCTCCCGAAAAGGAACGGCGGATATGGAATCCGCCTCTACGGACAAAACGTAAAAATTCGCACCCATTTTGTAGGGGACGACATCCTTGGCGTCCCGTTTATAAAAATATCATTGCGTTTCGCGCGGACGACCAATGGTCGCCCCTACGGATTTGAACGTTGTCCTAAAATTCGTTTGTAGGGGAGAGCTTGCTCCTCACTCATTGCCTAACGCAATGTTACATAAAGCCTTCCCTTGCGAGGGAATCTTGTCGCAAGCGACTGTTGAGTTTGCTTTGCAAACGTCAAGGTGACCGCTTGCGGTGGATGAGTAGTTCATAATCTTCTTAAATTAACAGCAAAATACTCAAAAAAATATTGCTTTTTGGGCGGTGTTGTGCTATTATATATATGTATAACAAGTTTTTGGAGGGGAATATGAACAATAACCTTAACAAGAATGAAGGAAGAACTCAGGAGATCAAAAAAAGCACCGAAGAAGAAGTTACTAACGTGCTTTACGGTGACACTCCTCTCTACCGCACCTACGGTGTCAAGAAGAAATACCGCCCGAGACTTATAAAGTTCAACAACTTTCTGGCAAAGTCTATGGTCGCATTCCTCATCTTCTTCCAGCTCTTCGTCGTAGCGACCGTCGGATTTGCCTTCTGGTTCTACAGCGGCGTGCTTATCTCTACCATTGTTACCATAATCCTCACCACCGTTCTCTACTTTATCAACACGCGTATCCCCCGCGCGCGCCACAAATTCGTAAAGAAGCTCAAGAAGGTGTGCAAGGAGAAGAAATACCGCCTTGAATTCAAGCGCGGATTCTGGAAATCTCTCTCCTGGGCTGATCGCGACGAGATAGATTTCACGCTCAAGGCAGGAAAATACACCTACTTCGTGCGCTACGCCACCGCGACCAAGACGCTCTCGACTATGACATTCCTCTCAAAATCCGAGCTCGTATACACCAAGCACCCGAGAAACAACAAATTCACCCTGATATTCGATTTCAAGGACAAAAAGAAGCTTATGCCCATAAGCTTCCCCTCTTACATTGACAACGACGACAAATACTCCATAAAGGCTATACTTATAAATCCCGTGCCTATGAATATTGAAAAGAAGGGTACTCTGGGCGAGGGCATGGAGCCCACAGGAACGGGCGAGCGCCTCTTCGGATACACCATCTTCAACGGAACGGGCTTTATTGAAACCATTCAGAGAAACACCGAAAGGAACTGATATGAGATTTTTCAAAAGATTTATATCGATATTTTTGCTTGCTTCTCTTCTTCTGCTGAGTTGCGCCTGCAATACCACGGACGCTGATGCAACCGACGAAGCTACCGACTCTCAGCAGACCGAGAAGCCTACCGAGCGTCCTACAGAAAAGCCTACTGAAAAGCCCACCGAAAAGGAGACCGAAAAGGAGAGCGAGATGAACACAGATAAGCAAGAGATGCCTTCCTCGCTTAAGATAGGCACTTACAACATCGCAAACGGAAGAAACGTAAATCACAATCTCAAGCTTCTCGGCGGGGACATAAAGGACATGCAGCTTGACATCGTCGGTCTTCAGGAGGTCGATCAGTTCGTAAACCGCTCGGGCAAGCAGGACACTATGAAGATCCTTTCAGAAGCCTCGGGACTTGAGTATTACGCCTTCTTCAAGGCTATAGACCACGACGGCGGCGAGTACGGACTCGGAATTCTCTCGCGCTATCCGATCGTCTCGAGCAAGACCACCAAGCTCTACTCGGGAAGCGAGGAGCAGAGAGTGCTCGGTCAGGCAGTCATCGACGTTTGCGGCAAGCATATCAACTTCTTCGTTACCCATATGTCCTACGAGTCGCAGACGCTTTGGGATAAACAGTTTGAAGAGATCGCCCCTATACTTGAGGAAAGCGGCGACTATATCCTCACGGGAGACTTCAACGTTACCAACTTCATTCCCTTCTACAACGATCTTGAGGGTGCGGAGATAGTAAACTACGGCTCTGACGCCCACCCCACCTTTGAGGACGGAACGACTATCGATAACATCATCTACAGCGAGAGCTTCTGGAGCTTTGGCGATCCGAGAACTCTCCCCAACGGACATTCCGACCACTATCTGCTCTTCTCTACGGCAGAATGGAAATAAAGAAATTTTTAAAAAAGTAAAAATATAACCATTTCAGAAAGGTAAAGGCTATGATCAAGACAGGCTACTTCAAGGGCGGTAACGAGTACGTCGTTACTACCACAAATCCGCAGAGACCTCTTCTCAACTACGTCTGGAACTCAAGAATTCTCAGCGGTATCAATAACTTCGGCGGCGGCGTTGGCGCTTACGGCGTGCGCGCGCAGTCCTATATCGACGCAGAGGGCAAGGGCAGATGCTCTGTGATCCGCGACGGAAATCGCTATTTCTACGTAAAGGATATGAACAGCGGCAAGACCTTCAACCCCGGCTGGTACCCCTGCAAGACTCCCGTTGAGGACTACAGCTGTACTCACGGCCTCGGATACTCGATCATCACGAGCAAGTGCGACGGCGTTGTTGCTACCGCCAAGGTCTTCGTAAACAACTCGGATCCCGCAGAGATCTGGACTATCACTCTCGAGAACGTCTCGGCAGAAGCAAAGTCTCTCAAGCTCTTTTCGTTTGCTGAATTTCAGCTTGAGGGCTATCAGAGATATAGCGACTACAACTCCTACGTTTACGGTGAGAAGGACGGCAACGTGATCCTCTGCCACAACGACGCTATGGAAAAGCCTCACGATTGGTTCAACGGCTTTATGGCTACCGACGTAGATCCCGACGGCTTTGACACCTCCAAGAGAGCCTTCCTCGGCGTTTACGGCGACGTCCGTATGCCCAAGGCAGTTGAGGCAGGCAAGCTTTCAAACAGCTACGCGGCTTGTGAGCAGATGGTCGGCGCGTTTGAGCACTCGGTAGAGCTTGGCGCAGGCGAGAGCAAGACTATCCACGTTCTTATCGGCTGCTGCGACAATATGGCTACCGCTAAGGCGTTTGCCGAGGCTATCTTCGCTCCCGGCAACATCGACGCTGAGTTTGAAGCACTCCTTGCAAGAAAGCAGGCTCTCGCTGCTGATATTTTCGTAAGCACCCCCGAGGAGAAGATAAACAACTTCGCAAACTACTGGCTCAAGCAGCAGGTCTCTCTCTGCGCTGAGGTTGGCAGAGATACCGGTAAGGGCTTCCGCGATCAGCTTCAGGACGCGTGGGCAGTTGCATCCTTCGACAAGGAGCTCGCTAAGGGCAAGATCCTTGAGACTCTTATGTATGAGTTCTCCGACGGTCGTTGCGTTCGCGGCTGGCTGCCTCTTGACCACCACGTATATTCCGACGGTCCTACCTGGATCGCCCCCACGATCAACGCTTACCTCAAGGAGACGGGCGACTTTGACTTCCTTAACGAGAAGGTCAAGTATCTCGACGAGGGCGAGGACACCGTTTGGGAGCATATCCTTACCGCAGTTCGCTTCGCAAGCGACGACGTCGGCGAGCACGGACTCGTGCACTCCCGTGACGGCGACTGGAACGACTCGCTCAATATGACAGGTCTTAAGGGCAAGGGCGAGAGCGTTTGGACGTCTATCGCACTCTGCTACGGTCTTCAGAACGTTGCCGAGATCGCTCACAATATTCTCCACGACGAAGCTATCGTTGCCGAGATGAAGGAGCGCGAGGCTCGTATGAAGGCGGCTATCAACAAAGAAGCTTGGGACGGTGAGTGGTATCTCGCGGCTATCAACGACTACAACGAGAAGGTAGGCTCTCACGAGGAGAAAGAGGGTATGATCTACCTCAACAGCCAGACCTGGTCTATCCTTTCGGGCGTTGCTGAGGGCGAGAGACGCGAGAAGTGCATGGAATCTGTTGAGAAGTACCTCAACTCCGACTACGGCCCGCTTACTCTCTTCCCCACCTACACGAAGTTCAATAACAGAATAGGTAGACTTACTTCCTTCGTTCCGGGTATCTGGGAGAACGGTACTCCCTACTGCCACGGCGGCACGTTCAAGATAGTTGCAGACTGCCTGCTCGGCAGAGGTGACAAGGCGTATGAGGATATGATGAAGATACTCCCCGACAGCGCGACAAACCCCACCGAGCATTCGGGATGTGAGCCTTACGCGCTGACTAATATGTACTTCGGTCCCGACAATCCCAGAAAGGGCGAGACTCTCTTTGCTTGGGTAACCGGTACTGCAGGCTGGATGTTCAGAGCTATCACTCAGTATATGTGCGGCTTCCACCCCTCTTACGACAGCTTTACGCTCAATCCCTGCATCCCTGCGGATTGGAAGGAGATCAGCTTCCGCCGCAAGTTCAGAGGCGATACGTACCTCGTGACCGTCAAGAACCCCGACGGCAAGCAGAGCGGCGCTTCGACCGTAATAGTTGACGGCGTTCTCGCAGGCAGCGAGGTCAAGCTCTTCGGCGACGGCAAGGAGCACACCATTGAGATAGTAATGTAAAACACACAAAGAAAGCACCTTTCGTGAGAACGAAAGGTGCTTTTTGATTAAGATTACTTTAAAAGCATCTGTGGGGGAGGATATTATCCTCCCGCCTTCCCTAACGCAATGTCGCCCAAAGCCTTCCCTAGCGGGGAAGGTGGCAGACACGGAGCGAAGCGGAGCTGGCTGACGGATGAGGAGAAAAAGTTAGTTTAATATCAAGGCTCTCCTCATCCACCGCAAGCGGTCCCCCTTCCCCGCTGGGGAAGGCTTAGGTGCGGCTC
>JAFVRA010000047.1 GCA_017504545.1 Clostridia bacterium
GAGGCAACCCTTCTTGATATAAACCTTCTCAGGTGTTCTGAACCAAAGCATATTTTCTCTCCTCTCGGCTACTGTTTTAATGTTGAGCAGGTGCTTGACACCTACGTTTTCGGATACGCTGTTACCGCCCCAAGAGCCGCATCCAAGTGTGAGCGAGGGTGCGAGCTTGAAGTTGTAAAGATCTCCGATACCGCCGTGAGAGGAAGGAGTGTTAACGAGGATACGGCAGGTCTTCATACGAGCGGCAAATGCATTGAGCTTTTCAGTCTCTGTGATCTCGTTAAGATATACGCTCGAGGTATGTCCGTATCCGCCGTCCGCAACGAGTCTGTCTGCCTTATCAAGCGCCTCTTCAAAGGTCTTTACCTTATACATAGCAAGAACGGGAGAAAGCTTCTCGTGAGCAAACTCTTCGGAAAGCTCTACGCTCTCGACCTCACCGATGAGGATCTTTGTTCCTGTGGGAACGTTCACGCCTGCGAGCTCTGCGATCTTAGCCGCCTTCTGACCAACGATCTTAGCGTTAAGTGCGCCGTTGATAATGATAGTCTTACGAACCTTTTCGGTCTCTTCGGGATCGAGAAAATAGCATCCGCGAGCCGCAAATTCAGCCTTAACGGCATCGTAGATAGATTCAAGAACGATAACCGACTGTTCGGATGCGCAGATCATACCGTTATCGAAGGTCTTGGAGTGAATGATCGAGTTAACTGCAAGAAGAATGTCCGCAGTATCGTCGATAATAGCGGGAGTATTGCCGGCTCCTACACCGAGTGCGGGCTTGCCGCTTGAGTAAGCCGCTCTTACCATTCCGGGACCACCCGTAGCAAGAATAATGTCGGACTCCTTCATAACTGTATTAGTCATCTCAAGAGAAGGGACGTCGATCCAGTCGATGATTCCCTCGGGAGCGCCTGCCGCTACTGCTGCTTCAAGAACGAGCTTAGCAGCGGCAATAGTAGAATTCTTTGCTCTGGGATGAGGGCTTATGATTATTGCATTGCGTGTTTTAATAGCCAAAAGACACTTGAAGATTGCGGTGGAAGTAGGATTGGTCGTAGGAATAACTGCGGCAATAACGCCGATCGGTTCTGCTATCTTTTTAATTCCGTAAGCCTTGTCCTCTTCGATAACGCCGCAGGTCTTGGTTTCCTTATAAGCGTTGTAAATGTATTCTGCAGCATAGTGGTTCTTGATAACCTTATCCTCAACTACGCCCATACCGGTCTCCTCAACCGCAAGCTTAGCCAAGGATATTCTTGCCTTATCGGCAGCAGATGCAGCCGCGAGGAATATCTTATCGACTTGATCCTGAGTATAGGTTGCAAAAACCTTCTGTGCCGCTCTTACACGAGCGATTGCTTCCTGAAGCTTTTCAACGCTATCGATGATATCGTAAGCCTTAGTGTTCATTTTTTTAACCCTTTCAAAACTATTTCAAGATTCAAAACTAATACTTGTTTTTAGTCTTTGAGAGAATTATATCACACCGATATAGCCTTGTCAATAGATATTCGTTATTTTTTTAACAGTTTAGTGCAATTTGTTTAATTTTTAATAACAAGTCAATAAAGTTAAGCAGTTGATTTTGTGAACTATGCACAAAATCAACTGCTTTTCATTTTCTTATCGAGTATAGTATTTGGCAAGTCCGCCCGTTGAGGTCTCCTTATACTGACTTCTGAGGTGCTTTCCGGTCTCGTACATAGTTTTTACCACCGTGTCAAAGGACACCTTGCTCAAGGGTGCAAGGAAGTTTGCAAGGCTGACGGCGTTTATCGCACGCATAGCCGCAACCGCGTTTCGCTCTATGCACGGGATCTGCACAAGTCCGTCAACGGGATCGCAGGTAAGTCCGAGATGATGCTCCATAGCAACCTCTGCCGCATACTCTATCTGCGCTATTCCCATCTCAAAAAGCTCTCCGAGCGCCGCCGCTGCCATAGAGCAAGCACTGCCTATCTCTGCCTGACATCCGCATTCCGCGCCGCTGATAGAAGCGTTCTTCTTTATAATATTACCTATAACCCCGCCCGTAGCAAGCGCTCTGAGTATCTGCTCGTCGCTAAAATGCTTCTGATCCTGCATATATTTGAGAACAGAAGGCAAAACACCGCAGCTGCCGCAGGTGGGCGCAGTTACTATCTCACCGCCGCCCGCATTCTGCTCACTTACCGCAAAAGCGTAAGCGCAAACTATCCTGTTCTCACGAGTCTGTGCCGATTCGTCTATATGTCTTTGCTGAAAAAGAACTCTCGCTTTTCTCGTTACGTGAAGTCCACCGCCAAGTGTTCCCTCGGCACAAAGTCCGAGATCAACGCTCTGCTTCATCGTAAGCCATATCTTAGAAAGATAGTTCCATATTTCCTTACCCTCGACCATTTCAACGTAATCGGGGATCCTCATATTGTGCTTGTTGCAGTATTCAGCTATCTCCGCGTAGGTGTTGTGGGGATATATATCAGGCGTTTCAACCTTGCTCTCTCCGTCCGTAAGAACGCTTCCACCGCCGATGCTGTAAAATATCTCACTTCCAAGTTCAGCGCCGCCGAGATATGCCTTTAAGCGCATAGTGTTAGGGTGAATTTCGGTCGGTGTGGTCTTATCAAAGATTACCTCGCATTTTTTAGGCTCAAGGGCTTCGCATATTACCTTATCAGTCATGTGTCCCGCACCCGTCATCGCAAGCGAGCCGAAAAGTACAGCCTCGTAGCTATCCGCATTGGGATACTTAGCCTTGAAGCTCATAGCCGCCTTGTACGGCCCCATAGTATGCGAGCTGCTCGGCCCTCTGCCTATTTTATATAATTCTCTGATGCTTTCCATATAATAGTCCTTCCAAATAGGTACTTTATTAAATTATATATGAAATCAGTGCATTTGTCAAGATAAAAAGCTTGGAAACAGCATTTCCAAGCTTTTTATTACCCTAAGGATCTATTAAAGCATACACTTGACTAAAACTGCCTTCTGAGCGTGAAGTCTGTTCTCTGCCTCGTCAAAGATCTCATCAGCGTGAGCCTCAAGGACCTCTTCGGTTATCTCCTCGCCTCTGTGAGCCGGCAGACAGTGCATTACCATGGCGTCGGCGTGTGCTACGGCCATAGCGTCAGAGTTTATCTGGTATCCTGCAAATATCTTCTTTCTCTCCTCTGCCTCAGCCTCCTGCCCCATAGAAGCCCAAACGTCAGTATAAAGAACGTCGGCATCCTTTGCCGCCTCAAGCACGCTATCGGTACAGGTAAAGCTACCGTTCTCGCTCGCCCACTTCATGATCTCAGCATCGGGCTCATATCCCTTGGGACACGCCACGGATACCTCCATACCCATCTTGATACCGCCTACGATAAGCGAGTTGGTCATATTGTTTCCGTCGCCGATATAGCAAAGCTTCTTGCCCTTAAGCACGCCCTTGTGCTCACGGATAGTCATAAGGTCTGCAAGCACCTGACAGGGATGGCAATAGTCTGTAAGTCCGTTGATTATCGGGATAGAACCGTACTTTGCGAGATCCTCAACCTCCTCCTGAGCGTATGTTCTTATCATAATGCCGTCAAGGTATCTTGAGAGAACTCTTGCGGTATCCTGCACGGGCTCGCCTCTGCCTATCTGCAGATCTCTTGAGCTGAGGAAGAGTGCGTTTCCGCCAAGGTCGTACATACCGACCTCAAAGGATACGCGCGTTCTCGTGGAGGACTTCTCAAAAATAAGTCCTAATGTCTTGCCCTTGAGGATGTGATGCTCAATACCGTTCTTTTTTTCGTACTTGAGCTGATCTGCAAGGTTAAGTATTTCAACGATCTCCTTTTCGGAAAGATCCATAAGCTTTAAAAGATGTTTCATTTGGCACAAGCCTCCTTAATGATTTTTACTGCCTTTTCAAGCAGTTCCCATTCTATATTGAGAGCAGGAAGAAGTCTTACCTTCTGCTTTGCCTTGATTACAAGCACGCCGTTCTCTCTGCACTTTTCTATTACCTCAGATGCGGGGAGCTCTGTCTCGATTCCTATCATAAGTCCAAGACCGCTGACGCTCTTAACGCCCTCCGCGCCATTCAATTCATCGAAAATAAACTTGCTTCTCTGCTTTACTCCCTCAAGAAGCGCGTCGTCTATACGAGAGATAACGTTGATCGCGGCTGCCGTACAGATCGGGTTACCGCCGAAGGTAGATCCGTGCATTCCCGCTCCGAGAATATCCTTAACTCGCTCGCCAAGTAAGGTAGCGCCCATAGGCAGACCGCCTGCAAGTCCCTTAGCAGTGCTGACTATGTCAGGCTTGATACCGAAGTTCATATAGGCGTAAAGCTCTCCGCTTCTGCCATTTCCGCATTGTACCTCGTCTGCAATAAGAAGAAGATCGTTTTCCTTTGCAATAGTGCTGAGCCCTTCAAGGAAGTCTTTACTGAGAGGAAGAACGCCGCCCTCCCCCTGAACCACCTCAAACATCAACGCACAGCATTTGTTTTGGGCGACGAGCCTTCTTACGTCTTCAAGATCGTTTGCCGCGGCGTGAACGAAGCCTTCGGTAAGCGGAAGAAAATCCTTGTGAAAGACATCCTGTCCGGTTGCGGCAAGTGTGGTAATCGTTCTGCCGTGAAAGCTGTCCTTGAGAGTTACGATCGTGGCATATCCCGCACCCTTGTTAAGCTCTCCGTACTTTCTCGCGGTCTTTATTGCACACTCGTTAGCCTCAGCGCCCGAATTTGAAAAGAACACCTTGCTCATTCCCGTACGCTCGCACAGAAGCGCTGCGAGATTTGCACAGGGCTGACTATAGTAGAGATTAGAGGTATGCTGAAGCTTTGAAAGCTGAGCGTTTACCGCGCCTATCCACTCGTCGTCACAATATCCGAAGGTATTTACCGCTATACCTGTGCCGAGATCTATATATTCCTTGCCGTCCTCGTCATAAACGAGCGATCCCTTTCCCGAAACGAGACATACGGGAAATCTCGCGTAGGTCGAGGCAACGTATTTGCTATCAAGCTCTTTCGTCGTCATTATAGCTGTCTCCCGTTACAAACATAGTGCCGATACCCTCATCGGTAAGAGTTTCAATAAGTATCGCGTGAGGAATTCGTCCGTCTATAACAAACACCTTCTTTACACCGCGACGGATCGCCTCGATGCAGCATTCTATCTTAGGTATCATTCCACCCGAGATAATGCCTTCAGCCACGAGCTGAGGTGCTTCGCTGACGAATATCTTTTTGATAAGAGTCGAAGGATCATCCTTGTCGCGAAGTATGCCTGCAATATCGGTCATGGAGATAAGGCTCTCGCACTTAAGCTGTCCCGCAATTCTCGCGGCGGCAGTATCGGCGTTGATATTGTAGCTGTTGCCCTCATCGTCGTAGCCTACCGTGGAAACAACGGGAATATATCCCTTTTCAAGAACGTCAAGTATTGGCTGGATATTTACGTCGGTTATCTCGCCCACGTATCCAAGCTCCTCGCGCTTCATCTCCGCCTTTATCATGTGTCCGTCGATGCCGCAAAGACCGATCGCCTTACCGCCCTTGCTCTGAAGAAGGTTTACAAGATTTTTATTGATCTTACCCGCAAGCACCATCTGAACTATCTCGACGGTCTCCTTGTCGGTAACTCGCAGTCCGTCAACGAACTTGCTCTCCTTACCGACCTTGCCGAGCATCTCGGTTATCTCAGGGCCGCCACCGTGAACGAGAACGACCTTGATTCCTATAAGCGACAAAAGGACTATATCTCCCATTACCGCTTCCTTAAGATCCTCGTTGATCATCGCGTTACCGCCGTATTTAACAACGATTATCTTGTTGTAATATTTCTGTATATAAGGAAGTGCCTGTATCAGCACGTCCGCTCTTTGTGCGTTGTTAAGCTCCATTTTTTGCGCCTCCGTCAAGTTCTGTAGTCGCCGTTTATCTTCACGTAATCGTAGGTAAGATCGCATCCCCACGCTACCGCGCTTCCGCTACCCTTTCCTACGCCGATGATTATCTGTATCTCGCTCTCAAGGAGAATCTCTTTTGCTATCTCCTCGGAGAAAGGCACACCTGCACCGTTCTTGCAGACTGTTATCTCACCCTTTACTGATGCGAAGCTGACGTCCACAGCGTTAACGTCTATGTCTGCGCCGCTGTATCCGATAGCGCAAAGAACTCTTCCCCAGTTTGCATCAGCGCCGAACATTGCCGCCTTGAAGAGAGACGAGCAAATGACAGACTTTGCTATTATTCTCGCGTTTATATCGTCAACCGCTCCGCTGACCTTACACTCAAGAAGCTTCGTTGCACCCTCGCCGTCTCCCGCTATCATTCTGCAAAGGTAAGAGGTAACTCCGCCCAGCGCCTCGCAGAAAGCGTCGTAATCCGCACCCTCGCTGTCAATGAGCTCATTTCCTGCCATACCGTTTGCCAAGACGCTTACCATATCGTTAGTGGAGGTATCTCCGTCAACGCTGACCATATTAAAGGAGGTCTCAACGTCTGCCGAGAGCGCCTTCTGAAGCATCTTTGAACTGATCGCGCAATCGGTAGTAACGAAAACGAGCATCGTCGCCATATTGGGATGTATCATTCCGCTTCCCTTTGCTATTCCGCCTATTTTACACACCTTGCCGCCAACCTCAAACTCCAGCGCGATCTCCTTCGGGCGAGTGTCGGTCGTCATAATAGCCTCGCAAGCAAGTGCGCTGTTGTTGCCAAGTCCGTCGGCAAGAGAGTTCATTCCGTTTGCGATAGGCTCTATATCAAGCGGCTGACCGATAACTCCCGTGGAAGCCACGATAACGTCTGTCGCATTGATATTAAGCTTTTCTGCAACGAGAGCGCACATCTGCTCGGCTATCTCGATGCCGTTAGCATTGCAGGTGTTCGCGTTACCGCTATTGCATATAACTGCCTGCGCCTTGCCGTTTGAAATGTTCTGCTTCGTTACCGCAAGGGGCGCACCCTTTACGAGATTTTTCGTATATACCGCCGCCGCGGATGCAGGTATCTCGCTGAAAATAAGAGCGAGGTCTCTTTTTGTTCTGTTCTTGCGGATACCGCAATGAACGCCGTTAGCACTAAAGCCCTGTGCGGCACAAACGCCGCCGTTTATCTGTTTGTACATAAATTCTCCGTAAAATCAAATATCAAGCGCTCTGGTCTTTTCTTCACCAAGCGCAATGTTCATACATTCAATAGCCGCGCCCGAAGCGCCCTTGCCAAGATTATCGTAGAGTGCAACGAGAAGAATTCTCTCCTCATTTCCCGCTACAGTTATCTTCATTGAATCCTTCATTTTAAGGCTCGCCGCCGATATAAATCCGCCGTTGTCAACGCTCTCACAATAAGAAACTATCTCAGTGTTATATTTCTCAGCATAAAGCTTCTTTATATCTGCCGCCGTCTTGCCGCCCTTAAGCTGAGAAGCAAACAGAGGAACTGTAACCGTCATTCCGCTATAGAAGTCAGATACGATCGGGCAGAACACGGGAGCGTTCTTAAGACCTGTAATAGCCTGCATCTCCTTAAGGTGCTTATGCTGCTGTGTTATCGCGTACTGTCTCGGAGCGTCAAGCAATCTATCTCTTTCCTCGCTCTCGTAGTCAGCGATCATCTTTTTACCGCCGCCGCTGTATCCCGTAATCGAATGGCAGGTCAGAAGCTCGTTCTCATCTATAAAGCCATTATCTATAAGCGGCTTTACGAGTGCTATAAATCCACTCGCGTGACAACCGGGAACGGCGATCCTCTTTGCACTCTTGAGTTTTACATCAAGCTCGTCCGAAAGCTCGGGAAATCCGTAGCACCAGCCGTCGAGCGTGCGGTGCGCGGTTGAGGTATCGATAACTGTTACCGCCTCGTTTTCTATCATCGCGATCGCTTCTCTTGCCGCATCGTCGGGAAGGCAAAGGAATGCAATATCGCAGCCGTTAAGTGCCTTTTTTCTTGCCGCGGCGTCCTTTCTCTCTTCATCAGAGAGAAGTATTATCTCTATATCTTCTCTTTGGCTGAGGCGCTCGTAGATACGGAGTCCCGTAGTTCCCGCCTTACCGTCAATGAATATCTTTTTCATTTTTCAAGCTCCTTTCTTACAAGAACGAGCTGCTTTTCTACCGATGCTACCGAAGTTCCACCCTCGGATATGCGCTTTTCAACGCAAGCCTTAAGCGATATTTCGGAGTAAAGATCGGCTTCAAACATATCCGAATGCCGCTTGTAGGCTTCAAGGGGAAGCTTGTCGAGCACCGTCTTTTTTTCAATGCACTCCGCAACTATCTGTCCGACTATCTTATAAGCTGAACGGAAGGGCATTCCCTTCTTGGTAAGATAGTCCGCAAGGTCTGTCGCGTTGATAAAGCCCTCCTCTGCCGCTTTGTACATATTGTCGGGCAGAAGTCGCATCGTCTTTATCATAGGCGCGAATATGTCAAGACACATCTCAACTGTCTCAAGCGCGTCAAATACCGCCTCCTTGTCCTCCTGCATATCCTTGTTATATGCAAGCGGCAGACCCTTGAGTGTCGTAAGAAGCGCGAAGAGATCACCGTAAACGCGGCCCGTCTTTCCTCTTACGAGCTCTGCCATATCAGAGTTCTTCTTTTGCGGCATTATGGACGAGCCCGTGGTATAAGCATCGTCAAGCTCAACGAATTTGAACTCCCAGCTCGACCAAAGGATTATCTCCTCGGAAAAGCGCGAGAGATGCATCATTATAAGCGAAAATGCGCTCATAAGCTCAACGCAGAAGTCGCGGTCCGACACACCGTCGATACTGTTTACGGTTATACCCGAAAATCCAAGCTTCTCTGCCTCGTAGTATCTGTCGGTGTCATAAGTAGTTCCCGCAAGCGCACAAGAGCCGATGGGAGAATAATTCATTCTCGCAACGGCATCCTCAACGCGAGAAATGTCGCGCAAGAACATCTGAGCGTAAGCGAGCAGATGATGACCGAAGGTTATCGGCTGAGCTCTCTGAAGATGTGTGTAGCCCGGAAGAATTGCGCTCTTTCCCTCCTCTGCTTTGTCGGCAATAGCGCCGATGAGAGCCTTGAGGAGCGAGATAATATCTTCGGAGCGATCACGAAGATACATTCTGATGTCAAGAGCTACCTGATCGTTTCTGCTTCTTGCGGTGTGCAAGCGCTTGCCCGCATCTCCGATGCGCTTGGTGAGCTCTGCCTCAACGAACATGTGTATATCCTCACAGGACATATCAAAGTCAAGCTCGCCGCTCTCAAGCTCTGCAAGAATATCCGAGAGACCTCCGAGTATAGCCTCGCAGTCTGCCACAGAAATAATGTCCTGCTTTGAAAGCATCTCGGCGTGCGCCATAGAGCCTACGATGTCCTGCTTGTACATTTTGCAATCGAAACGGATAGACGAATTGAAGTCATCCGCCTTACTGTCAAGGCTTTTTGCAAACCTTCCTGCCCACATTTTTTCCATTCTATTTAACACTTTTTGCCCGCCGCATACGCGGCAGGCAAAAATACTCCTTATTTTCAGTTCTTCTTATTCTTTGCGTTGATCTGAGCCTGAACCTTGATGGGAAGTCCGAAGAGATTGATAAATCCAGCCGCATCAGCCTGATTATATACGTTGTCCTCTCCAAAGGTAGCGATCTCCTCAGAGTAAAGCGAATAGTCGCTCCATACGCCTGCCTTGATGATATTTCCCTTATAAAGCTTCAGCTTTACCGTACCCGTAACGTTCTCCTGAGTCTTATCAACGAATGCGGAGAGCGCCTCGCGCAGAGGTGTGAACCACTGACCGTTGTAAACGAGATCTGCAAAGGTTATTGCGAGCTCTGCCTTCTTGTGAGCGGTGTACTTATCAAGACATACCGTTTCAAGATAGTTGTGAGCAAAGTAAAGGATCTCTCCACCGGGAGTTTCGTAAACACCACGACACTTCATTCCAACAAGACGGTTTTCAACGATGTCGAGAAGTCCAATGCCGTTCTCGCCGCCGACCTTGTTAAGATTGAGGATAATATCCTTAGCACTCATCTTCTCGCCGTTGAATGCTACGGGGCGACCTGCCTCGAAATCAAGGGTGATGTAGGTAGGTGCATCGGGAGCCTTGATGGGAGACACGCCCATCTCCAAGAAGCCTTCCTTCTCGTACATAGGCTCGTTTCCTGCATCCTCAAGGTCAAGTCCCTCGTGGCTGAGGTGCCAGAGATTCTTATCCTTGGAATAGTTGGTCTCACGGTTTATCTTAAGAGGAACGTTATGTGCCTCAGCATAGTCTATCTCTTCCTCACGGGATTTGATGCTCCACTCACGCCAAGGAGCGATAATGGGCATATCGGGAGCAAAAGCCTTGATGGTGAGCTCAAAGCGCACCTGGTCGTTACCCTTACCGGTACAGCCGTGGCAGATCGCGTCAGCGCCCTCTGCCTTTGCTATCTCAACTATTCTCTTTGCGATTACAGGACGAGCAAAGGAAGTTCCGAGAAGGTATTCCTCGTACTTAGCGCCTGCCATAACTGTGGGAATTACGTAATCGTCAACGAATTCATCAGTAAGATCCTCGATGTATATCTTGGACGCACCCGTCTTTATCGCCTTTTCCTCAAGTCCCTCAAGCTCGTCGCTCTGACCTACGTTACCGCTTACTGCGATAACCTCACAGTTGTTGTAGTTCTCCTTGAGCCACGGAATTATAATAGAGGTATCAAGACCTCCGGAATACGCCAATACTACCTTTTTGATTTTGCTCTTATCCATTTTTAAAACCTCTCCAAAACTATTTTTATGCAAATTTAACGTTCTATGCACTTTATGCATATATATTCAATGTTATGTGTATATTATACAACTATTAGTCGATTTTGTCAATAGTTATTTTCGCTATAAATGCACATATATATCATATATTTTCGTAGCAATTTGCCTAATTCCAGAAAGAAATCAAATTATTAGCGCAAATGCCGGTATGAATAAATATTCTCAATATTCA
>JAFVRA010000048.1 GCA_017504545.1 Clostridia bacterium
GAAAATCATTTGTATTCAAAAGCGTATTCAAAGGGCAAAAGAGCAGTAACATCGGCTCTTGCGGTATACGTCCTGCCCGATTATGCGGCAAAGCGACTCGCAAAGTCGCACCCGGAAAAGAAGGTCGTAAACAGAATAGGTCTTACGACGTCAAAGGCGCTTGGCGGCGCGGTGGTACGCAGCCGCACAAGAAGAATTCTTCGCGAAGGACTAAGACAGGTGGAAAAGGAAAGACCCCTAAAGGTCGGCTTCCTTATCGTTATTGCGGCGCGCCACGCCGCCACTACAGCGAAGAGCACACAGATCAAGTCTCAACTGACAGAGGCTTTTACCAAGCTCGGTATGTGGAGAGAGTGATATGAAGCACGTAATGATATGGCTCATACGCTTTTACAAAAAATTTATTTCTCCTCTAAAACCGCCCTGCTGCAGGTTTACACCGACCTGCTCTGCCTATGCTATAGAAGCATTTCAAAAACGTGGCTTTTTCGTAGGATTCATCCTTATGGTATGGAGATTGCTCCGTTGCAACCCGTTTTGCAAGGGAGGGTATGATCCGGTACCGGAAAAGGGCTTCAGAAATCCTAAAAATGCAGGAAATACGGAGAATAAACAAAATACCGACACAGAAAACAACGAAAAGGAAAATTAAAAAATGTTTGATTGGCTTTTTAGATTTCTCGGCTCTATGCTTTCGTTCTTTGAGAGCATTACCGGAGGATACGCATTCGCGCTTTTGCTCTATGCGTTAGTATTTAAAATAGTATTTCTTCCCTTCTCTATCAAACAGCAGAAAAATCAGATCGCTATGGCTAAGCTCACCCCGAAGATCGAGCTTATCAAGGCGAAGTACAAAGGAAGAACAGATCAGCCTACAATGCAGAAGCAGCAGCAGGAGATCATGGATCTTCAGCAGAAGGAAGGCTACAATCCCCTCTCGGGATGTCTCCCCCTTCTCATCCAGCTCCCACTCATTATGCTTCTTTACACAGTTATTCAGAACCCCCTCTCCTATATCGCAAAGCCCACCGAGGAATTTGCTGATAAGGATATGGATACCATCATCCTTGAGGTATACAAAGAGATCACGGTCGATGAGGAAATAGACAAGCTCGAGACTCTGCCGAAGAACCTTGAGATCAAGATCATCAGCGAGATCAACAAGTATATAAACGATGATGAGACCTTTAAAAATTCCGAAAACCTCAACACCAAGGAAAAGCGAATCGCAAAGATCGAAAGCTACGGATTGGATGTTGAAACAATTCCGAACTTCAACTTCTTTGGAGTAAACCTTGCAGATACCCCCTCTCTTAAGAACTTCTCTATTCTCTGCATTATCCCCGTTCTTGCAGCAGCGGCTCAGTGGGTTTCTATGTGGCTCACACGTAAGTTCAACGGTAACAATCAGCTCCAGCAGGCTCAGGACGCTCAGTCTAAGGCTTCTATGAAGATGATGGACCTCCTCTTCCCCGGTATGACACTTTGGATGGCATTCTCCTTCTCCGGTATGCTTGGACTTTACTGGACCTTCCAGGCTCTGCTTGGACTTCTTCAGTCCTTCATACTCTCAAAGGCTATGCCCCTTCCCAAGTTTACAGAGGAGGAATTGAAGAGCATTCGCAAGGCGCAGAAGGAAGCCGAGAAGGCGCAAAGAGAGGCTGCAAAATCCCAGCCCAAATATCGCTCGCTCCACTATATTGATGACGATGATTATGACGTTCTCCCCGACGCTCCCAAGAGCGAAGAAAACAAGGGCGGACAGTTGAACGGCAGCGATATCCCCGAAATTAAAGACTAACACGACTTATAGAAAGGTTACAATATAACATGATTAAGGAAATCATTGCAACAGGTAAGGACGTCATTGAGGCTCAGGCTAACGCCAGACAGCTTCTTGGCGCAAGCGAGCTTGACGACGTACAGTTCGACGTGATATATATAGGTAGAAAGGGCTTTATGGGCTTTGGCTCAAAGCCAGCGCAGGTAAGAGCCTACATTGAGATCCCCGATAAGGAGGAGAAGCGCAGAAGACCCGAGCGCAGGAAGGACAGACCTGAGAGAAGCGAAAAGCGCCCCGAGCCTGTTAAGGAAAGCAACGAGGCTAAGGCTGACGGTGAGACCGTAGCGGCAGAGCCCGCAGCTCAGCAGGATGCTCCCAAGCCCAAGAAGAAAAAGAACAAGAAAAAGCCCCAGGCTAACCGTCAGAACGAGGGCGGCGAGCAGTCCAAGCCCAAGAGCCAGGTTATTCCCGAGTGCGAGCTTAAGTTTGAAAGACTTGACGTTGGCGAGGGCGAGGATATGTCCTATGACTTCATCAGAACGGTTATTCTCGACATAGGTCTTAACGCTACCGCGGAGCTTTACTCCTGCGACGACGGCACAAGAAGGATCACCATCAAGGGCGAGGACGCTTCCACTCTTATCGGACACCACGGCGACACGCTCGACGCTCTGCAGTATCTTGCAAATCTCGCATCCGCAAGAAAGAACATTCACGGAGAGAGAGATAAGTCCAGAGTTACCCTTGATATCGAGGGCTACAGAGCAAAGAGAGAGGAAACTCTCAGAGCGCTTGCGCGCAGAATGGCAGCTAAGGCTCTTCGCAACAAAAGAAGCGTTATGCTCGAGCCTATGAGCGCATATGAAAGAAGGATCATCCACTCCGAGATCCAGGGTATTGAGGGCGTTTCCACCAATTCTATCGGCTCGGATAACAACCGTAAGATCGTTATCTTCCTCACCGACAAGAAGCCCGAGGGCATCTTTGAGGAAAAGAAGGCTACTCCCCTCGCTGAGGAGTTCGCTCCGATTGAGGATGACGTAAGGATCGACGATATCGACGAAAGCGTAACGGCAGGCAACGAGGACAACGAGACCGAGACGGTCAAGCAGACCTTCCCCGACGAGTCCGAGACCTACGCTGAGAGCATCGACGACAGCGATATCAAATAAGGCATGCACGGGAACGTAATTGCAGCAATCTCAACCCCACCCGGCAAGGGTGGGGTTGCCGTTATCAGGATGAGCGGCAGCGGAGCTATCGAGATAGCGAGAAGCGTGTTTCTCCCACTTTCCGGCAAGGATATAACCGACTATAAGCCGAGAACTCAGATATACGGCTATGTAATATATAATGAAGAAAAGATCGACGACGGTATGCTCACCGTCTTTCCTTCACCGCACTCGTATACGGGCGAAGACACGGTGGAGATAAGCTGTCACGGAGGAATTCTCGTCACACGCACGGTGCTTGAGGCGCTCTTTGCCAAGGGCGCTGTGCCTGCCGAGGCGGGAGAATTCACAAGGCGCGCCTTTATAAACGGCAAGCTCTCGCTCTCCGAGGCGGAGGCGATAGGCACTCTGCTTGAGGCGACGAGTCACGAGCAGATAAAGCTCTCATCATCTCCCGCGAGAGCAAAGCTGTGCGAAGCGATTGATGCTATAAGACGTGATCTGACAGATGTTATGAGCTCGATCTGGGCGCGCATTGATTACCCCGACGAGGATCTCGGAGATTTCACCGACGCCGAAACGGTACAAAGGCTTGAGGCGGTAAAGTATAACCTGTCAAGGCTTATCGGAACATATAGGACCGGACGCGCGATAAACGAAGGAATATCAACCGTCATCGTGGGCAAGCCCAACGTAGGAAAAAGCACCCTCTACAACCTTCTCGTCGGCGAGGATGCGGCTATAGTAACCGATATAGCAGGAACCACGCGAGATGTACTTGAGAGGACTGTACCCCTTGGGCGTGTAACGCTGAGGCTCACCGACACTGCGGGAGTACGCTCGGGAGAGGGACTCGACAAGGTCGAGGCTATCGGAATTGAAAGAAGCAAGAGTCGCATCGCATCCGCGGAGCTGATAATTGCTCTGTTCGATTTGTCGCGCGAGTTTGACGAGAGCGACAAAGAGCTGATCGACGAGATAACAAAGGCGCAGGGATATAAGATATGCCTGCTGAACAAGTGCGACCTCGCAGATAAAAATGATCCGCCCTTTGATGCGAGTCTCATACCCGAAGGTGTCTTTGGCGAGACTATATCAATATCGGCGGATAAAGATAATTTAAAAACGATAGAGACTCTCACGCAGATGGTGAACGGACTCTTTACCGACGAGAAGATATCTTGCGGGCAAGATGCAATCGTATCCTCTGCTCGCCAGCATTCGTCGCTTCTTCGCGCGCTTGGATTTATCGACACGGCAATCGACGCCTACCGCTCGGGGCTTATGACTGATGCTGCATCCTCTGATATAGAGATGGCAATCGGCGCGATCTCTGAGCTTGACGGACGCGCGGTATCCGATTCTATTGTCAACGATATTTTCTCTAAGTTTTGCGTTGGAAAGTAAACTATTCATAGCATATTTACCGTTATTTCCGACTTGTTAAGCGGATCTACAAGACTAATATCTTTTTCTTTGCTCCACTTTACAGACAATCCGAGTAATATGCAGATACAACTAAGCGCAAGTATTCCTATAATCTTTTTCATACCTTCTCCTTGTAACGGTTGTATCCTTATTTTGCCCGGGAGGACGAAAAACATACAAAAGGTACTATATGGAAAACAAAAGATTTACTAAAAATGATAACGGATTTATCTGTAAGAATTGCGGAAAGGAAGTCCTACCTCTAGGCTACACCTCACGCAATCACTGTCCCTTCTGTCTTTGCTCCTTGCACGTGGATATAAATCCAGGTGACAGGGCGAACGACTGCGGAGGTATTCTCCGCCCTATCAAGGCAGAGCCGGATCCAAAGAAGGGATACATAATAATCCACAAGTGCGACAGGTGCGGAGCCGTGGTGAGAAATAAGGCGGCGCACGAGGCTAAGATCCAGCCCGATGATACGTCGCTGATAATCAAGCTGACTGCGGGAAGCCTATGAAGAATAGTTTTTTATATGAACGAAGACAATAAAATTTACAGAAAAAGCCGCGTTCTCTACATAATATCCGCGGCTCTTGAATATTTTATTTCCATACTGACCGGAACTGCTTATCTCGCTAAGATAGCCGGATCGATCGGTATTTCTGACGGAACAATAGGAGTCCTGAGTTCCTTCACCGCGCTGGGTTGCGCCTTTCAGATCGTGTCGCTTACGATACGTACCGACAAGCCTGTAAAGCCTAGAGTGCTGACTATAAATCTAATCAATCAGCTATGCTTTACCCTGCTCTACGTCACACCCGTGTTAAATCTACCCAAGAATATAAAAACAGGGCTTTTCACCGCCCTGCTGCTTATCGGTAATATACTGCTGAACATTCCGTTCTCGCTGAAAGCCACTTGGTCAAAGTCATTGGTTGACGAGAAAAAACGCGGAATATTTGCCGCAAACTGCGAGATCACCTCGCTCGTTTCGGGTATGATTTTCACTATGCTGGCGGGTCGCTTGATCGACACCTTCGAGGAAATGGGAAACCAAATCGGCGCTTTTACGGTATGCTCTGTAGTGCTTTTAATTCTCACGGTATCACACGCGCTTTGCATTTTATTTATACGCGAGGATAAGCTCTTAAGCAGCCACAACGAGCCACTGGGTGTAAGGCTGAAGAGCGCGATGACCGATCGCAGCACTCTGTTGCTTCTGCCATTATTCGTGCTTTGGAACGCAGCTCAATATCTGACGATTCCGTTTTTCGGCACTTATCAGATAAACGATCTGGGCTTCACGATGACGGCTATTTCACTGATTTCTGCGGGGTATGCGATAATAAGAGGTCTTGCTTCAGCCCCTCTTGGGATGCTCGGTGACAAGCGCTCATTTATCAGCTCAATGTCTGTATCGCTCGCGGCGATGGCGTTGGGACTTCTCATCAACAGCATAGGCGGAAAGATATGCCACATCATCTTCTACGCTCTCTACGGCGTTGCCCTTGCGGGAATGAACAGCGGCATAATGAATATTATTTTCGACTATGTTCCGAGAGAAAAGAGAAATGGCGCCGTGTCGATACTCTATACCATTGGCGGACTTATAGGATTTTGCTCGACACTTATAGCAAAGCCGCTCGTCGACTACGTCCAAAGTTCGGGAAACAGCTTCCTATTCATCGAACACATCTACGCGCAACAGATACTCTCCGTAATAGGCGCGGCTCTTACCTTAGCTAC
>JAFVRA010000049.1 GCA_017504545.1 Clostridia bacterium
CTGTGCAATGCTAAAGCTTTTTGGAACCACCATCACTGCTGGTGGTTTTCAGGATACAAGAAAAGCCCGACCTGCGATTTGCAGGTCGGGTATGTTTTTATTCAGCGTAATTGTTGTAGATATATTTTACGTCAGCGGTGGATACCGATTCCTTTACTCCGCTTCCCTTTGGCTTACCAACGATAACGTTGATATAGCACTTACCCGTGCTATCGGATTCAGCGTAGCTGACAAGGCAGACGCCCGCCTCGTCGGTATATCCCGTTTTACCGCCCTTTACGGTGACAGTCTCAAGATTTACGTCGCCCTTAAATCTCGTTCCGCCCTCTTTCTGATACCAATCGGGGGAAGCGTAATAGGTTACCGTTTTCTCGTCGGTATTGCCCTTATAAGCCGCAAAGCTCTTTGTCTCGGTCGAGAGAAGTATTCGCCTTGCAAGAGTATTGTCAAGCGCGTAAGCCATTATAGCCGCCATCTCGCGACAGGTGGAGTAATGCTCCTCGTTGTGAAGTCCTGTGGAGTTAGTAAAGTGCGTTGAGGTAAGACCGAGCGAGCTTGCCTTTTGGTTCATAAGCTCAACAAATGCCGCCTCACTTCCCGCCACCTCCTTGGCAAGCAAGAGACACGCGATAGTATCAGAGTCATAGGAGAGTATGTAAAGCAGGTCCTCAATAGTAAACGCGTCTCCGAGAGACGAGTCAACGAGAAGTCCCGAGCCGCCCTGAGCACGCTTATAATCTATTGCCTCCTGAGTTACGGTGAGCTTCTTAGTAAGGCTGGTTACGTTCTCGCAGGCTACGAGCAAGGTCATTACCTTTGTCATAGATGCGGGATATATTTTAGCGTCAGCGTCCTTCTCAGCTATTGCCTGATACGAGCCAAGCTCTACGAGCACGGCGTTGTTCGACTGTATCAGACCGCCTATCTGCTGAGAATAGCTCGACGAGTCCGCCACGTAATCACTGCGCGTCGGGTTAGTGGGATAGATAGGTTCTTTATTAGTGTTTACGTTAGGCTTTTTATCGGTAGATGACGAGACGCCCTTATCATCGTTGAAGTCTTCATATCCGTCGTCCGCTCCGTCAAGGAAAAGCAGAACGAAGAAGGAAGCCGTAAAGGCTATAAGTAATACAACGGTAGTAAACAGAATTATCCAATACTTCTGGCCCGGCCATTGACTACGTTTTACACTCGGCGCTCTGTTGCGCTGGGAATTAGAGTTCATGAGTTCCTCCGATAGCATTTCTTGTATATATTGTACCATATTTCTATCTGCTTTTCAAGTACAAAAGTAAAAAAAATCAGGGCTGCCGTTCATTTGAACGGCAGTCCTTTATCCGTTGTCTATATAAAGCGTAATTTCGCTAAGCTTGCTTTTTGGTTTTATATAAAACTATATGGATAACACTCTTGCGAGTGAATTTATTCAGCTTTCGCTGATCTGATTACTTGGCGTAATCTACCGCGCGGCTCTCTCTGATCAGATTGATCTTGATCTGTCCGGGGTACTTGACCTCTTCCTGAATCTTCAGTGCCATCTCTCTGGCAACGAGCTTCATACCGTCGTCGTTGATCTCCTCGGGATTTACCATTACGCGAATCTCTCTGCCCGCCTGAACTGCGAACGCCTTATCGATTCCGGGGAATCCCTTTGCGATCTCCTCGATCTTTTCAAGTCGTTTGATGTAGTTCTCCAGATCTTCTCTGCGCGCTCCGGGTCTTGCCGCGGAAATCGCGTCTGCAGCCTGAACGATAACGGCTGTGATGGTCTGGGGCTCTACGTCACCGTGGTGCGCCTCAATAGCGTGAATTACTTCACGGCTTTCCTTGTATCTCTTTGCGAGATTTACTCCAAGCTCAACGTGTGAGCCTTCCATTTCGTGCGTCTGAGCCTTACCGATATCGTGCAGCAATCCGGCGCGCTTTGCTACCGTGCTGTCGATTCCAAGCTCGTCAGCTATCATACCCGAAATGAGCGCTACTTCTATAGAGTGCTTGAGCACGTTCTGTCCGTAGCTCGTTCTGTAACGAAGTCTGCCCAGCATTCTTACGAGATCGGCATTGATTCCGTGGATACCCACGTCAAACGTTGCGCGCTCTCCTGCCTGCTTGATTCCGGCCTCCACTTCCTTGGTTGCCTTTTCAACTGTTTCCTCAATTCTCGACGGGTGGATTCTTCCGTCCGAGATCAATTTCTCAAGTGTCAAGCGGGCTATCTCACGGCGGACGGGATCAAATCCCGAAAGCGTGATAGCTTCAGGCGTGTCGTCGATGATGAGTTCAACACCCGTCAGCTTTTCAAGCATCTGAATGTTTCTTCCTTCACGGCCGATGATGCGTCCCTTCATATCCTCGTTGGGCAGCGATACAACCGAAACCGTGCTTTCTGCCACATGGTCTGCGGCACATCTCTGAATAGCAAGTGAAATTATGTTCTTTGCCTTGGCGTCAGCGTCCTCCTTGAACTGTGTTTCAAGCTCTGAGAGTCTCTGTGCAAGCTCGTGTTTAACCTCGGACTCTACACGGTTGATAAGCTCTTCCTTAGCCTCATCAGCCGAAATGCCCGATATCTGCTCAAGAACCTTAAGTTCCTTCTCACGAAGCTCCTCGATCTGCTCGCGTAGAAGGTCGTTTTCCTTGATCTTCTTGTCAAGTACCTCGTTCTTGTGCTCGAGTGCCTCGCTCTTCTTATCCAGATTTTCTTCCTTCTGGGTAATTCTGCGCTCCATTCTCGAAACGTCAGCTCTACGCTCCTTGAGTTCCTTCTCAGCTTCGTTTCTCTGCTTGAGAATTTCCTCCTTAGCGCTGATCAGAGCCTCCTTCTTCATGGTCTCAGCCTGCTTTGCTCCGTCATCACGGATACGCTTTGCTTCTTCCTCAGCCGAGCCTATCTCAGCCTCTGCAACGCGCTTGCGAGCGTTATAGCCAACCTTGCGGAATATTACCGCGGAAAGCACGCCTGCAACGACAAATGCGCCGATCGCCAGCAAGATTGCATAAATCAAATCCAATTTCAGCACCTCCTTGTCTGTTTTATTTTTTTGTCAAAGATTATAGATATATCAAGCAACTCCGTACGGAGCTTATAGCTATGACACATATATACATAGTATATTGTACACCTTTTTTGCAGCTTTGTCAATAGTTTTTGCTACAATCTTGCCGTTCTTAGCGCTTTTTGTGAGAAAAAGTTTGAAAAATGTAATCATTTGGACTCTTTGATGCAAAAAATCAGAAAAAATAACGCGTGCAGAGATCTCTGCACGCGTTATTTTTTCTGATTTTTTGCATCAAAG
>JAFVRA010000050.1 GCA_017504545.1 Clostridia bacterium
CGGAGACATATTCTAAAAACGCATAAAAGCAAGGTGCATAAAGCATCTTGCTTTTATTTTTTAAAAAATAAGTAAAATTTTTATAAAACCCCTTGCAAATTTAGCGAAAATATATTATTATATACTTAGAGTATAATTTCTTATAAACAATATAAACGGAGGAAGTATTTATGGGTATGGCATACGGTGGAAACGAAAACAAGGAATATGCGGTTGACATCAGAGTCGTCGGAGTAGGCGGCGGCGGTGGAAACGCGGTAAACAGAATGATATCGTCCGGACTCAAGGGCGTTGAGTTTATTGCGGTAAATACAGATAAGCAGGCGCTTCGCAAGTGCGTTGCTCCCACACAGCTTTCTATAGGCGAGAAGATAACTAACGGATTTGGCGCAGGCTCTAATCCCGAGATCGGTAAGAGAGCCGCAGACGAGGCTTATAACGACGTAAAGAAGCTCCTTTCGGGAGCTGATATGGTGTTCCTCACCGCAGGTATGGGCGGCGGCACGGGCACGGGCGCAACTCCTATAGTTGCTAAGGCGGCGAGAGAGATGGATATCCTCACCGTTGCGGTCGTAACCACCCCCTTTGCATTTGAGGGCAAGAAGAGAATGCTTCAGGCAGACGAGGGAATTGAGGAGCTTTCTCAGTACGTTGACTCGCTCGTAGTTATCCCCAACGAGAGACTTAAGCTCGTTTCCGACGCGCGCATCACTCTCGCAAATGCATTCTCCGAGGCAGACGAGATACTTCGCCGCGGAGTGCAGAGCATTTCTGATCTTATCAACGTTCCCGGATTTATCAACATCGACTTTGCAGACGTTACCTCTGTTCTTGCAAACTCGGGCGTTGCTTATATGGGCATGGGTAAGGCTAACGGTAAGGACAAGGCTCAGGAGGCTGCAAGCATGGCTATCACCAGCCCGCTTATCGAGACCTCTATCAAGGGCGCTAAGGGTGTTATCATCAGTATCTCTGCTTCTACCGACGTAGGACTTGAGGACGTTGATATAGCTTCCACAATGATCGCTAAGGAGTGCAACTCTGACGCGAGTGTAATCTGGGGTGTTGCATTTGATCCCGAGCTTGAGGATGAGATGAGAATAACCATCATCGCGGCAGACTTCCAGCCCGAAGATGAGATCCCCGTAGCAGAGGAGGCTCCCGTAGTTGAAGAGCCCGCTCCCAAGAAGGCAGAAGAAGACGATTTCTTCGCAGGAATGTTTTAATTCTTGAATTAATGAATATAAAAAACGCTATCACCACGGTGATAGCGTTTTTTTATGTGTTTTTTACCACTTCAACTCTTTGGGTTCCGTAATAGCGCATAAGCTCGATAGCCTCGCGGCTTATGACCTCGCCGCTCATTACTACGGGAACTGCAGGGGGGCAGGAGACGGTGGGCGAGGCGCAAATGCGACCTTCCGCCTTTTCTGCCTCAACAGTCTCGCTGCTTGCGAATACCGCCTCGCGTATTGAGAGCGCCCTCGTCGGTCTTGGAAAGGACGGCGGCAGAGAATTGCCGCGAACACTTCTTTTTTTAAGTATCGCAAAGGCTTTATATACTCGCTCAAGATCCTCGTCGGTGTTCTCGGGTGTAGCCATAAGCACGAGACAATCGCGATCTGCAAACTCAGGCTCGATTTTGCACTTTCTAAGATGCTCTGCAAGCTCGTCACCAGAATATCCGCAGGTCTCTGCTGAAAAGACGAGCTTGAGTGGCTCGGTCTGCTCACTCTCAAAGCCGAGAGATGCGAGACGCTCGGAAAGAGCAGATAGCTTTTTTATGCACTCGGAAAGCCTTTGAGCGTAGCCGTCCGAGAGATAGGCGTTGCAAAGATCAAGAGATTGCAGAATGAGATAAGAGGGACTTGTTGAAGCAAAGAGCGCAAGCGCGCTTCTGACCTCGTCCTCGCTTGCTTCGTAAGCGTTTGAAATATGCAGATAAGCACCGCCCGTAAGCACGGGGAGAGTCTTGTGCGCCGAGTCACAGCACATATCCGCGCCGAGCGCGATGGGGTGCATAGACGGCTCGGTGAATGCAAGATACGCGCCGTGAGCGTTGTCCACGAGAAGCGGAACTCCGTGCTTGTGGCAGACTGATGAAAGTCCGCTTATATCACTGACACTTCCGAGATAGTCGGGTGAGGTGATATAGACCGCGTCGGGCAAGATTTTAGCAGCCTTCAGAGCCTCGTCGAGCTGCTCGGGTGCTATTTTGCACGCGCAGAGGTGCGATGAAGTAGCAGGGAAGAGCCAATCGGCGTCTATATCAAGAAGCGCGCAGGCATATACGAATGCCTTATGCACGTTTCTTGCGGCAAGTACCCTTGCGCGCCTTGCAGGCGCTTTTTTCTTTATAAGCGCAAGCATCGCCTTTATTGCTAAGGACGAGCCCTCGGCAGAGTAATAGGTGTGTCTTGTGCCAAAGAGTGCGGTGGCGTTGCTCTCGCTCTCGGAGATTATTCCCTCGGGCGAGTAAAGCACGTCCGCGCCGCATATCTCGGTGATGTCGAGACGCTCACACCCTAAAAGCCCCTTGCCCTTGTGTCCGGGCACGTGGAGGCGCGATATTTGCTTGCTTGCATATTCACTTACGAAATCTGCAATAGGCGTTTTCATGCCCGTATCTCCTTTTCGTGCTTTAAATTATTCCTCAGATTCTGCTACCTGCATCATTACCGCGCACTCAATACGCTTTTTGAAGAGCTCGCAACCGTATTTGTA
>JAFVRA010000051.1 GCA_017504545.1 Clostridia bacterium
ATTCGAACTCACGGAACGGTATTAGCGTTCACACGATTTCCAGTCGTGCGCCTTAGACCAGCTCAGCCATCTCTCCACATCGACTTGACTATTATAACACAAGAAAAAGCAAAAATCAAGTCTTTTTTAAAAAAAATTAAAAAAATTTCTGAATTACTGCTATTTTATTGACTTTCTTCCTCGGCTATAGTATAATGTATTCATAATAAAACTGACTTTTTGGAGGTTATTTATGCTTTCTGTAAGATTTTGCGCTCTTCCCGAGGAGCTTGTATCTCCCGTGAATGAGCTTTGCCGCAGCCTTGAGATAACCGTCTGCGACGACGCGCCGATCACCGTGACTATTCGCGAGGGTGAGAGCGAGGGCATCTCTCTCTCGGGAGATAAGGAAAACGTCCTTCTTACCTACGGCAAGAGAAACGAGCTTTACCGCGCTATCTCCTACCTCCCCGAGTTTATCCGCGAGGGTAAGCCGATAGAGGAGGCAAACCGCTACGATATGCTCTGCTACATGGCGGATATGTCGCGCAACGCGGTCTACAGCATTGAGGGCGCAAAGAGAATGATAAGATATATGGCTTCTATGGGCTATAACTCTCTGATGCTCTACACCGAGGACACCTACGAGATACCCGAGTACCGCTACTTCGGTCACATGCGCGGAAGATTCTCTAAGGCTGAGCTTAAGGAGATAGACGACTACGCGTATTCCTTCGGAATAGAGGTAATTCCTTGTATCCAGACTCTCGCGCATCTTGCCACCGCAACCCGTTGGCCCGATTTCGCGGGCTATATCGACATCGACGACGTGCTTATGGTAGGCGACGAGCGCACCTACAAGTTCGTTGACGCCGCTATCTCGGTATGCCGCGAGTGCTTCCGCTCCCGCCGCATCAATCTCGGTATGGATGAGGCGTGGAGAATAGGCAGAGGTACTTATCTTGACAAGAACGGTCAGGTTCCGCGCTCAGACATTCTTTGCGATCACCTTGGCAGAGTAGTTGAGATCTGCAAGAAGCACGACATCGCGCCTATGATCTGGAGCGATATGTTCTTCCGCGTGATCTTCGGCGGTGTTTACCGCGTAAGAGAGGGTGAGATACCTCAGGAGGTCATCGACAAGGTTCCCGAGGGACTTACGCTTATTTATTGGGACTACTACTCCCGCGACAGACAGATATTCGAGCATATGCTTGAATGTCACAAGAAGTTCCCCAACCCCATTATGTTTGCGGGCGGCGCTTGGAAGTGGAGCGGCTTTGGCGCTCACAACCGCTTCTCGCTCACCTCTACCGAGCTTCAGCTCAACGTATGTGAGGAGCAGGGCGTTGGCAACGTGATAGTTACCGCTTGGGGAGACAACGGCGCTGAGGCGTCTCAGTTCTCCGCGCTTGCGAGCATGCTCTATTTTGCAGAGCGCAAGTACCGTCCTCGCGAGGAGGTCGAGCTTCCTCACCTCAACAAGCGTGCGGCAGATTGCTTCGGTGCGACCTTTGACGAGCTGCTCGGATTTGACCTTCCCGATATGCTTCCTCTTTGCGATCTTGAGCATTGCGACCACCCGAAGAATCCCTGCAAGTATCTGCTTTACAACGATTGCCTTGAGGGACTTGTTGACAAGCATCTTGACGAGGCGACCGCCGCTGATGCGTACAGAAGAAACGCGCAGAAGGCAAGGGAGCTTTCCTCCAACAAGAATTTCGGCTACGCCTTTGACACTATCGCAAAGCTTTGCGAATTCCTCTCGCACAAGTGCGATCTCGGACTTCGTCTGCGCCGCGCTTACAAGGCGGGTGACAAGGCAACGATGCTTGCTATTGCAGAGGAGCTTGACACGATGGTGCCTATGCTTGACGAATTTGTTGACGCATTCCGCAAGCAGTGGAACAAGGAGAACAAGCCATTCGGTCTTTCCTCTAACGAGCTTCGCTTCGGCGGCGTGAGAATAAGACTTATCTCCACGGCGGCAAGAATACGCGAGTATCTTGACGGCGAGGTTGAGTCTATTCCCGAGCTTGAGGAAGAGGTCCTCTCCTACGACGGCTCCGCCCCCGCAGAGGGACAGTCGCCCTATCTCTGCCTGCACAACGTCCGCGGCGTAGCAACCCCCGGACTTATGCTCTGATAAAAGCAAAAAGCACGGGCAATAATCGTTATATCTTTGGTAGAAAACCAATTTCACAACGTAGGGCGGGGGCTTGCTCCCGCCGCTTCGTTTTTAGAAAATGATCATTCGTTTCGTAGAGGTAATTTACGATGTTTTCAAAGAAAACTTGCGGCTTGCCAAGTGCACGTCCGATTTTTAGGACCGTCGAGGACGCCGGTCCCTACGATCACAACATCAAATCCGCCACCAAATCTGTAGGGGTCGACGTCCTCGGCGACCCGTTTACATTAAATTACCAACCGCACCCCATTTGAGCAAGTCATCCTGAGCGGAGCGGCGAGATATTTCTGCGATAGGGTGATACGGTAACAATCGCCGCAAAGTTTTCTTTGAAAACTTTAGGCGTGCGAAGCTAAGCAGTAGTCGAACTATTTTTGACGGGTTAGTCAAAAATAGCGAG
>JAFVRA010000052.1 GCA_017504545.1 Clostridia bacterium
AATCTTGGTATAAAGGGTATCTCCGTCGCGATACAAATAGCCGCACTCAATAGCTTTTGCAGCGTGTTCCTTTTCTGTTTCTGACAATGATGTAATATCGAGTCCTTCAATTGCACGGAGCGCAAGTTGGATTTGAGGATCTCTTGAAACATTAAGTCCGCAGTGAAAGTGCTTTTTAATACGGGTGATATAGATGTTATCAAGATGAACATTAGAGAATCCGCACACGTTTTGTGCGTTAACGCCATCCCAACCGCCACCATAATACTTGCCGTTATCTACATATCCAAACACCATAAACGGACGATCTGTTTTCTCTACATCGGCAAAATGATTTTTCTTCAAGGCACACTCAACACAATACGAGAAGGCACCGGCAATATTGAATACCTGCTGCCAAAGAATAAGATTCATATCAAATTTCTTGTTCAAATACGGGAAAGCAAGGTACTCTGCTTTATGTTCCTCAATATAGTTTGATATGGTTTCGCAGATCTTTGGCAACTGCTCTGTATAAATTGCATTTGCTTTTTCGAACACATCCTTATCAAACAAAATGAAATTAAGCGCGTATTTACCGTTTTCCAAACGACGAAGAAAACCGTACTTTCCATTTTCGCCTTTGCGGAGGATTTCAAGCTCTTCTTCAACGTAAACGGTGGGAACGTTCAGTTCCTCTGCAATTTCAGAAGCGCTCATCGGCTTCTTGTGGCAAAGCCACACGATATGATTTGAGAACATTCTCGTGCATACGTTACGCGGATCTCCCCACGCAGGATTACCCGTTCCCCAAATCACGTAATCAATTTTATCAAGCGCCACGGGCTTATTATAAGTTTCTCCCATTTCTTCTACCTCACTTTTGATCTTTTGTCTTGCTGAAAAGAGTCTTTGACGAACCGCTCCTTCACTTGTTCCTTGTGCCTTGGCTATCTGAGCCGTGGAAAGACCGTCTATATAGAACATTATCATAACTTCGCGGTATGCTTTTGTCAAAAAAGCAATCCTGCGATATACGGATGTTAATAATTCTGCGGTATCATCAGAAGTATCTTTTTCTGCAACATCGAGCAAAATTTCTTCCGAATCACCTTCATAGATAGTTTCCGCGCGTTTTCTTCGATTATTTGAAAAATCGGCATAAACATTACGAGCCACTCTCCAAACAAACGGATATACGCTTTCGATCTCTCCGTCATTATGGGCAGCTTTAACGAGCGCATAAATTATATCCGAGCATAGCTCCTCTGCCTCGTAGCTGTCATTTGTTCTTGCATAACAAAAGCCAAATAGCTTATCAAGCAAGTAATCGTCAAAATATTTTAGCAAGTCTTGTTTTTTCATCTGTTTCTCCAAGCGATTGATCAATGCTTTCACTTATATAGTCTGCGCGTTTATGGAAATGTTAGGTAAGATTTAGAATATTATATCATAAATTTTTTAATCAGTCTATAGCAAAACCGCCGAGGGCGATAATTTAGTCGCTCTCGGCGGTGTTTTTGCTTTTATTACAACAGTTTCTTAAGCCTTGCGTATGTTCCCATCAGCTTCTTAGTGCCGACCTTGTCAAAGACCACCTCGTAAAGCACGTCTGCGCCCATCGGTCTTGCGGAGAGTATCTCTCCGGGGCCAAAGGTTACGTGATAGACTCTGTCGCCCTCCTTGAAGTCAAGTCCCTGACGCGAGGGCGAGGACTTGGGCTCTTGGGCAAACGGGCTCTTTTCGGTGCGGCTTCTCTGCGAATATCCGCCGTATGAATCGCCGCTTGACGAGAAATAAGTGCGCGGGCGGCTGTCTGTGCGCGAAGCATACGCAAGCTCCTCGTTGATAAGCCGCGCGGGTATCTCGGTAACGAATCGCGAGATAGGATTGCAGGACGTCCTGCCGTAGAGCATTCTGTTCTTGGTATGTATGATATAGACCGAATCCTTTGCGCGAGTTATTGCAACGTAAGCAAGTCGGCGCTCCTCCTCCATCTCTGAGGGGTCTGCCATTATGGTCTGCATCCCGGGGAAAAGTCCGTCCTCCATTCCGGGCAGGAACACGACGGGAAATTCAAGTCCTTTTGCCGAATGCACGGTCATCATTACAACCGCGTCAGCAGTCTCGTCGTATTTGTCAACGTCGGAAACGAGCGCGTTCTCCTCAAGGAATCCGATAAGAGTCGGCTCTTCGTTTGACCTTTCGTACTCGATAACGCCCGAAACGAATTCCTCGATATTCTCTACTCTCTCCTTCTCTTCCTCGCCTGCATCAATAAGCATCTGCCGATAGCCGCTTCGGTCGAGCACTTGATTTACGAAGGCTTCAAGAGAGATGTCGCTTGCAAGCAGCTTGCGGAGCGAGGCTATCATCTCGGCAAAAGCCTTGAGCTTTGATGCGCTTCTTGAGAGGGCAACGTAAGAATCGGCGTTTCTCATTACCTCAAAAACGCTTATCTCCTTCTCTCTTGCTATCGCAAGCACGCCGTCAACCGTCGTTGCGCCTATGCCGCGCTTTGGCTCGTTGATAATTCTCTTCATTCGCTCGCTGTCCGCAGGGTTTACGATAAACTGAAGATAAGCAACGACGTCTCTTATCTCCTTGCGGTCGTTGAAGCGAAGTCCGCCGAGCATTCTGTAAGGCACGCCGCTCTTGGCAAAGGTGCGCTCTATGACGCTCGACTGCGCGTTGGTTCTGTAAAGTATCGCGCAATCGCGGAAGCTGTACTGATTTGAGGACACGAGGCTCTGTATCTTATCAACGAGGTATCTCGCCTCGGTATTCTGCTCCTCACAGAGCTTGAGTGTGATCTTTGAGCCTCCCTTGCGCTCTGTCCAGAGGTTCTTGCCCTTTCTTCCGACATTCTTGGCGATTATCGCGTTTGCGGCGTCAAGAATTACGTCTGTAGAGCGGTAATTCTGCTCGAGCTTGATTATCTTCGCGTCCTTATATTTACGGTCAAAGCCGAGAATATTTTCAATTACCGCGCCTCTGAAGCGATAGATGCTCTGATCGTCGTCGCCTACCACCATAATATTGCGGTAGCCGCCGCAAAGCAGGGACGTCAGCACGAACTGAGCCTGGTTGGTGTCCTGAAACTCGTCAACAGAGACGTATCTGAACTTATTTTGATAGTATTCCTTTATATCCTTGTTGTCGCGTAGCAGGAAGACCGTCTGCATTATAATATCGTCAAAATCAAGCGCGTTTGAGTTCTTCAGATGCTCCTGATACGCGCGATAAACTCTTGCTATCTGCTTTCTGCGGAAGTCCTTAAGTCCGTATTCAAGCTCGTAGTCGTCGGGTGTCATCAGCGCGTCCTTCGCTCTGCTTATCTCGTTTATGACCGACTTTATCGGCAGAGCCTTCTCGTCAATATTAAGGCTCTTCATAACAGAGGAGATAGCGCTCTTGGTGTCGTTTGCATCGTATATCGCAAAGCCCTGCGAGTAACCGAGGCGGTCGCCGTAGCTGCGGAGTATTCGCATACAGATAGAGTGGAAGGTGCCCGCCCAGATGCTCTTGGCGCTCTCCTCGTCGTCCATCGCCGCAACCAGACGGCTCTTTATCTCGTTTGCCGCCTTATTCGTAAAGGTGATGGCAAGCATCTGCCAGGGAGCGCAGGGTGCGGAGATAAATTCGGGGAGGATCTCCTCGATAAGCTCTCTGCTCTCGCCCGCCGCCCTCTCAAGCTGTGCTACCTTCTGCTCGGTGAGACTTTGCGGAATATAGTCGCTGTAATACGCGTTGCCGTACTTGACGAGAAAGACTATTCTCTTTACAAGCACGGTCGTTTTGCCGCTGCCCGCGCCCGCAAGCACGAGAAGCGCGCCGTTTGCCGTAAACACCGCCTCGCGCTGAGGGGCGTTCAGCTCTGAATAATAAGTATCAAACAATTTGCGCTTGGCACGAAGATACCGAGCGCCTAATTGTGTTATTTCTGCCATTATATTTTCCTTCTGACTGTCAATTTTGTTTATCGTTTTCGTCATCCTTGCGGAGTATTCTTCTTATGCGCTCTGCTTCTGCCTCGCGCTGCTTCTTTTCTTCCTCTGTCTCTCCGTCCTTCGCACTGAAGAGCGAGGTATATTCCTCACTCTCACTCGGCTCGTCGCTCTCCTCGCGAACGAACGCCTTACGCCTCTTGAACACGTCTGCGCCAAACTGTCGCTCCATAGGAGCACACAGCGCCGAGAGGATAGCTATAGCTACGAGTGAGACAGCCGCGAAGATAAGACAATCGGGTGCGGCGAGGTCCACTCTTACGCTCATTCCCATAGTATGAGCGTAGACCGTAGGCAGAATATAGGGAAACAGACAGACGGGCAGAACGAAAGCTTCTGCTACCGTAAGCGCTATTCTGTTTGGCATGAGAGTGATAAAGAGCGTTCTGCTCTTCTCCGCGCTCTCCTCGTCATCGGATATGAAAAGCTTGAGCGCTACGAAAGAAGACCACGCGGCAGATGCAAGTGCCACAAGGTAGAGGAGCGCCGAGCCTATTATCCATCCGAGAGTTATTTTCGAGAAAGCCTGCTCGCCCGTGGTAGCGTTGCTCTTGGCAAAGAGAGTCTCTCTTCCGAGCGTCCATGAGTCACCTATAAGGCTCCAGAGCGACACGCTTTCGTGAGCCTCGCCCGTAACTACGTAGCGATAGGACGGAATAAAGCCGAGAAGCAGGACCAGAATTATCAGCACGGGCGGAAGGATATATCTCAGGTATATAAGCTTTTGTTTGGTTTCTTTTTTCATTTTCAGTTCTTCTTCAGCTTAAAGGTGTAAGGGATAAGCTCGCCGAGCGTGGTCTCGTCTATCTCGCCGCGGCTGTTGCCGATAAACACGGGGGTATCTTTGTCGCAGAACTCGGCAAGCACCTGACGGCAAACGCCGCAGGGGTAGCAGAATTCCCATTCCTCTGCCCCGATCTTACCGCCGACTACGGCTACCGCAATAAAGTCGCGGCGTCCCTCGGATATCGCCTTGAATATTGCCACGCGCTCAGCGCAACAGGTTGGGGTAAAAGAGGAATTCTCTATGTTACATCCCTCGTATATCTTACCGTCCGAGCAAAGTATCGCCGCGCCTACCGAAAAGGACGAGTAGGGCGCATAAGCCGAAAGTCTTGCTCTGCAAGCCGCTTCTACAAGCTCTTTTGCATTTATTTTCATAAGCACCTCAAAATATTTTTTAAAGCTCTATTGCCTTGCCCGCACCGTCAAACTCAACGCCGAGAAGCTCGGCTACCGTGGCGGAAATATCGGCAAAGCACTCTCTCGTTCCAAAATTTACGGGGGCGACGCCTTTTCCGTATATCAGAAGCGGAGTGTATTCTCTGGTGTGGTCGGTGGTGGCGAGATAAGCAGGGTCGCAGCCGTGGTCAGCCGTTATCATAAGAACGTCGTCCTCGCGAAGTGAGCCGAGCGCGCCGCCAAGCCACTTATCAAACGCGGAAAGTCCCTCGGCATAGCCTTCGGCATCACGTCTGTGTCCCCAGGTCATATCAAAATCAACTAAGTTTACAAGGCAAAGACCGTTAAAATCCTTGCTTAAATATTCACTCGTAACTGCCATTCCCTCTTCGTTTCCGTGCGTTCTCTGCGCTTCGGTAAAGCCAATACCCGCGAAAATATCGGATATTTTTCCGACAGAGATAGAGTCCTTGCCCGCAGACTTAATCGCCTCGGGAAGAAGAACGGCGGGGGGAGCAAGAGAGTAATCGCGGCGGTCGGCGGTACGCTTAAAGCCACCGTCCTCGCCGTCAACGAAGGGGCGCGCGATGATTCTTCCAACGCCCTCATTCTCGCCTACAAGCTCTGCTCTGAGAGCCTCGCAGATGCGGTAAAGCTCCTCAAGCGGCACAACGCCGACGTGAGCGGCTATCTGAAGCACGCTGTCAGCCGAGGTGTATATTATGAGAGCGCCCTTCTCCTTTGCCTCCTTGCCGTAATCTGCTATCACGGCAGTACCCGAATAGGTGCTGTTGCAGAGAAGCTCTCTGCCCGAAGCTTTACGTATCTTCTCAAGTATCTCCTCGGGGAAGCCGTTCGGGAATGTAGGAAGCGGAGACGCCGAAACGTATCCTGCGATCTCCCAATGACCGACGGTAGTATCCTTTCCCATAGACCTCTCGCTCATTCTCGCGACTGCCGCGGATGGCGTATCGGTCTTTCCAAGGAAGGAAAGTCCTTCTATATTTCCGATTCCCATAGAGACGAGGTTGGGAATAGAGAGCTTGCCCGAATTATAAACGCTTTTTAGCGTATTTACGCCAATATCTCCAAAGGATGCGGAGTCGGGCATCTCGCCTGCTCCAACGCTGTCAAGAACTATAAGGAAAACTCTTTTAGCCTTCATTCTTCACCTCAATTAAAAGAGATAGCAACGTCAAGCGCAAGCTCGATCATCTCGCCAAAGGTGGTCTCGCGCTCGTCTGCCGAAAGCTCCTCGCCCGTAACGAGAGAGTTGGATACCGTGCAGATAGCAAGCGCGCGCTTGCCTGCTCTTGCGGCGTTCATATAGAGAGCCGCCGCTTCCATTTCAACCGCGAGAACGCCCATCTTTCTCCAAAGAAGGTTTCTGTCGGGGTTATCGTCATAGAAAACGTCGGACGAAAGGATATTGCCTACGTGTGTGCGGAATCCCTTTTCCTTGCCGATCTCAACAGACTTTGCAAGCAGCTCGTAATCGCAGATAGGCGCAAAGCTTCCGTCAAGACCGAACTGATTGCCGTAAGCAGAGTCGGTGCAAGCGCCCATTCCGAGCACTATGTCGCGAACCTTTACGTCCTCTCTCATAGAGCCTGCAGAGCCTATTCTGATGATATTTTCAACGCCAAAGCCGTGATAAAGCTCGTAGCTGTAGATTCCTATAGAGGGCATTCCCATGCCGCTCGCCATTACCGAAACGGGAACTCCCTTCCAAGTGCCCGTATATCCCTTAACGCCGCGCACGTCGTTGAACATCACGGCATCCTTGAGGAATTTCTTTGCGACAAGCTCGGATCTTTTGGGGTCTCCCGGCATAAGCACGGTCTTTGCGATCTGTTCAGGTGTAGCCTTGATGTGTGCAGTAGGATAAGAAAGCATAATTTTTCTCCTTTAAATTTCAATTTTTTATTATTTCACGGGGCTTCCCTCAATATAGTAGGAAGCCTCCATATCCGCCATGCAGAGCGCGAACGCGAGCGGAAACATCTCAAGCGCGCGTCCGACCTGATTTGCCTCCTCTGTTCCCGAAAATCCCATGTGGTAGCGGATGGCAAACGCCTCGTCTCTCGTAAGGCGCATAAAGCCCGAGATTATGTAAACTGATTTCTCGCCGTGTCCGTAAGGAAGGTTGTCCTCAATGGTGTAATAAGGAACGCTCTCCCACACGCCGTTCTTCTTTACGTTTCTCATCTCGGTCTTGTAGAAGTTCGTCTTGCAGACGTCGTGAAGAAGCGCCGCGATAGCAAGCGATTCCTCGTCAAACGAAAATCCGTGCTTCTGGCAGAAGCGCGAGTGCTTGACGAAGTCGCAAAGGCACTCGTAAACGTTCAGGCTATGCTCAAGCAAGCCGCCCTCGTAAGCACCGTGGAAGCGAGTGCTTGCGGGCGCTTCAAAAAAGTCGGTCTTCTCGCAGAGGTACTGAAGGAATTTATCCGCGCCCTCTCGCGTTATGCAAGACTTGTATATCTCAATAAATTTATCTCTGTTGTTCATAAAATTCTCCCATAAAGTTTTTGTTCATACCGCTGTTTTGCGACCGCGCTTCTTGCGAAGGTATATTCTGAAGAGTCCTGCACCAAGTATGGTAATCGGAACAACTCCGATGAAGATAACGCCCATAATTCCAATATCCTTGCCTTCAACTGCAAGTCTCTCGGGAACGTACGCCACGGGAGCTATGTTCTCAAGCGAAGACTCAAAGGTCTTGCCTGTCCAGAGGATGAGCGAGCTTACGCCGTACATCGCAACCGAATATTGCTTCAATTCCTCCTCGTTAAGCTCAGACTGAGTGCGGTTGAAGGTATCAGAGCCGGTTATCCATACGAGCATAGGCTCGGAATTCTTCGTAACCGCAACGCCGAGATTCTTGGTGACTACCTTTGTATTAGTATCCGTCTCAACCTCAACGTCAAGCGTGTAGAGCGAGGTGAACTTCAAGGACTTATCGGATTCGTCGATGAGTATCGAATCACCCTTCATAATATCAAGCGTCACCTTCTCCGTGCTTGCGAGAAGCGAGAGAGCCTCGGACGAGGTGTTAACGGTTGCCGTTACGGTATCGTCTTCTATAGCATCCGCCTCAAGAGTAAGTCCTGCGCTTGCGAGCAAGCGAGAGAGATTAGGCATTGAATTATTCTGCTTGCCCGTAAATACTATCAGCCTTCCGCCCTTCTCCATAAAGTCGATCAGCATATCGGTCTCGGCGTCGGAATAATCCTCGTCGGGCGTGTTGAGCACGAGCATTGCCGCTTCTTCGGGTATCTTTGAAAGGCCTCTTATATCAAGCGGGCCGCCCTGAGTGTTCTTCTCACCGTGTCCGGTAAGGAAGTAGAAGGTAGGAATGACCTCTGCAGTAGCGTATTCTATTGAACTGCTGAGCACGTTTTCAACGTCAAGGCACTGAGTCGAATCATAAAGCAAGGTATCATAAAGAGCGATATACTCCTGAAGCTGCTGCTGTTGAGCACTGCTCATGCTTGAATAGTAGGGGGAATACTGATCTATCATAGTCTGAAGACCCGAGAGGGTGCTTGAGTAATCCGACGTTGACATATATCCCGTCTCTGCGTTATACCAGACGAACAGCGCGTCAGCACTCACGAATTTCCATCTCTTAGCGCTCTCTACCACAAGGCAGAACGAGAGATTTGCATCGGCACTGAGTCCGTGATCTTCTCTGAATTTGGTATCCTTTGTTGTATCCACCGTTTCAAAGGAAATATGCTTTGACGCGTCACAGTAGCGCTCGATAGCGTTAACGAGCTTCGGCTCACTGCCGTCGGGATCGATCAGATAAACGATAACGTCCTCGTCAAGCGAATCTATAAGTCCCTTTGTGGTATCTGACGTGGAATATATCTTATCCGCGCTTACGTCTATCCAACGCACCGTAGCAGGAAGCACCGAAAGCGCCGCTATAGCAACCGCCGATACTGCTGCAACTGCCGCCGCCTTGACAGTCCACTCCTTTGCGCTCTTGCTCTTTTTTCTGCAATAAAGCCTTACTGTCACAAGAAGAAAAACGAGCGTAAGCAAAACGAAATAAGCAAGCGCGGAGAGATCAAGCACTCCGAAAAGTATAGAGTCAAACTGTCTGAAGGGAGAGATAGCTCTGCATATATCTCCTAACATCTTGGGCATAAGCACCGAGAACGAGCCGAGCAGGAAGAATACGAGCAGCACCCCGTAGGCAACTGCTATCGACATCCAGCCCTTCTTAAAGACCGCCGAGAGCATCAGCGAAAATGCAACTATAAACGCCTCAAATGCAACGAAGACCAGAAGCGTTATATACGAGTAGAGATAAGCGGGATCACCAAAGAAGCCTGCTATTACGGGATAGATGAATATCACACCCGTAGGTATCATCAAAAAGGCGAGTATTCCGAAGAATTTGCCGAGAACTATCTGCGCTCTCGTCAGCGGAAGGACTGAGAGAAGCTCGTCCGTGCCTCTCTTGCGCTCACCGTTGATGCTAAAGCACGCTATCACGGGGATAAGTATAGCCGAAACTATCGACATCGTCGCAACTACCGCGTCTATTGAAGGATAGGTGAGCGTGAGGTTATTGTATATGAAAAGTATGCCCGATGCTACCGAGAATACCGCCGCCGTAGCTATGGCGTAGATATTGCCGATAAGCGCCTTGAACTCTCTTATAAGCACAGTTCCCATATCACACCTCCGCATTTCTGCTGCAAAGCAGCGTCATAACGTCTCCTATGCCAAGAGACACGAAGCGCAAAGAGACTACCTCGCCGCCCATCTGCTCTACAAGCTCGCTTATCTTAGAGGTCATACCGTCTCTCGTGGAGCATTCAAGTCTTATATCGGTTATTCCGCCAACAGCCTTAGCGGCGCTTACCGAAATAATTCCGTCCGTCTGGGAGAGGGCGTCCATAAGTGCGGAATGCGAAGCTCCCCTCTCTTTAACGCGAAGGATAGCGTTGACAGTCTTGTTTATTCTCGCGAGAAGCTCATCTATCGGCTCAAATGCGAGAAGCTCGCCGCCGTCAAGGAGGGCGGCGTGTGAGCAAAGCTCGTCGGTGTCGGTAGGATTCTTTGAGCACAGTATGACCGTCTTCATCCTTCCGAGCATTGATATAAGCTTCTTAAGCTCGTCCTTAGCCGATGCATCAACAGATGCAAAGGGCTCGTCTATTATAACTACGTCGGGATTTCCGAGCAAGGAGCTTGCGTAGCACGCGCGCTTTTTCTCGGACGGAGTCAGCGCCTCAAAGAGCTGATCGCTCTTATCGGTAAGTCCCGTAAGCTCAAGCGCTTCCTTTATCTGTCTTGCACATTTATCGGCAGAAACGCCCTTTGCTCTTCCGACGAGGTCAAGTGCCTCGACAAGAGTCATATCCTTTGAAAAATAAGAGCTTTTCGGAACGTAGCCTATCTTCTTTTTTATCTGAGCGGTCTTTTTCTCGCTTGAGAAAAGCTCGTTGCCGTGATAGTATATCCCTCCGACGTCTGCCTCGCGAGCACCGCAAAGCACTCTTGAGAGAAGCGTAAGAGTGTCGCCGTCCTTCCCGAAAAATCCGTATATTCCCTTCTCGTCTATACAAAAGGAAATATCCCTGATCGAGACGCCTTCTGTCTCAACTGCAGCTATGCCCTTTACTTCAAGTATGCTCATTCTTACCTCCAAAATTTCAGGTCAATTTTTTTGAACACTCGTTAAATTCTCTCTGCTCTCTGTCCTCTCTCATCAGCTTCCTTGCGGCGATGATGACGAATATCAGATGGCAGGTCGCAGTCAGTATCCAGCTTACAGGATAGGAGAAGTACACGCTCTCGGGAGTCGTGAATACTTGGAATACAGTAGATATCCAGAGTATTCTCAAGCCGCAAGCGCCGCAAAGAGATATTACCATTGCCGTTACCGAGCGATCGAGCGCGCGAAGCGCGCCGCAGAACACGTCCATAAGTCCGCAGAGGAAGTAGGTGGGAATGATGATGTAAAGTCTCGTCATTGCCGCCTCTACTGCCTCGGGGGAATCAACGTAGAGATTTATCAGTTGGTTGCGGAATGTGAGCACGAATGCCGCGCACATAAATCCTACCATGGTTACGATAATAGCGCTGTAAACCGTTATGCGCTTTATATTCTTGAATTTTCTCGCGCCCACGTTCTGTCCTATAAAGGTCAGCGCAACGTGATATATCGCGTTCATCGCGATATAAACGAAGCCTTCTATGTTACCCGTTGCCGCAGAGCCTGCGACGACCTGATCGCCGAATGTATTGATCGAGGACTGTATGAGCACGTTGGAAAGCGAGAAGAGCGAGCCCTGAATACCCGAGGGGATTCCTATGTAGAGTATCCTCTTCACCTTTGCTCCGCTTATTCTCAGATCCTTGAGAGAAAGCTTCAACGGTCCGCTCGTCTTGGTAAGATATACTATCGCCATTGCCGCCGAGAGATACTGAGAGGTTATAGTCGCTATCGCAACGCCCTCAACTCCCATTCCGAAGCCTACGACGAGAATTACGTTGAAAGCTACGTTTACGATTCCCGATATGGCAAGGAAGATGAGCGGACGCTTGGAGTCGCCTGCCGAGCGTATCATAGACGCGGCGTAGTTGTACATCATCGATCCCGGAACGCCGAGGAAGATTATTCTCAGGTAACGGGTTGCGGGGGTGAGAACGTCAACAGGCTCGGACTGAGTTCCCATAAGGCGCAAAAGATCCTCTGCCATAATAAATCCAAACGCTCCCATAACGATGCCCAAAATGGCTGAGAGCAGCATCGAGGTATGAACTACCTTTTTTACCTCATCGGGCTCCTTGGCGCCTATGTGATGAGCCACGCAGACACCCGCACCGACCGAAAGTCCCATAAAGAGACCGAGCACGAGATTTGTAAGCGCGCCCGTGCTTCCGACTGCCGCAACGGCGACCTCGCCACGATACTGTCCTACTACGATAAGGTCCGCGGCGTTGTATAAGCATTGAAGCAATCCCGTAATGATAAGCGGGATCGCGAAAACCACCATTTTCTTAAAGAAGGGTCCTTCGGTCATATCAACCGTCTTTTTTAATCTGTGCATTGTTTTAGTCCTCGCAAAATGAAACGCAAAAAATGAAAGCCCGGTGTACAATATATTATTATAAATAAGCATTACTATACAGAGTAATTATACCACCTAAAAAAAGCAAAGTCAATAGCTTAGTTGAAGGCTTCAAAAAAAATTAAAATTTTATGCACAAAGCCGCCCGAAGAATTCCCTTTTTGATTGACAAAGCCTGCCTGTTGTGGTATAATATAAATTAACAAAGTATTTTTATTTTCATTCCGAAAGGACAAACAGTATGTGTGCACAGCTTATTTCTACACAGCCCTATAAGGGTACTCGCGATTTCTACCCCGACGATATGCGTCTTCGCAACTGGTTCTTTGGCAAGATAAGATCTGCTCTTGAGCTTGCTTCCTACGAGGAATACAACGGACCTATGCTTGAATCGCTTGATATGTATATCGCAAAGAGCGGCGAGGAGATCGCCACCAAGCAGACCTATAACTTTGCCGACAGAGGCGGAAGAATGGTTGCCATTCGTCCCGAGATGACTCCCTCGGTCGCAAGAATAGTTGCCGCAAAGCTCGGCGAGCTCAACTACCCTCTCAAGTGGTTCTCTATCCCCAATATGTATCGCTACGAGCGTCCTCAGCACGGCAGACTCCGTGAATTTTGGCAGCTCAACGTAGATATATTCGGCTGCGACACCTATGAAGCAGACCTCGACGTTATCGAGAGCGCTATCTCGGTAATGAGATCCTTCGGTGCTGACGAAACTATGTTCAAGGTTCGTATAAACAACCGCCGCTTCTTCAACGACGTTATCGCCGCTGTCTGCAACACCGGCGCGGAGGGCGCAAAGAAGGTATCAAAGGTCGTTGACCGCAAGGGCAAGGTTGAGAGAGAAAGCTACGAAAAGGATCTTTTCGAGCTTGGTCTTAACGCTGAGCAGATCGCAAAGATCGACGCGCTCTACACCATGAACGTACACGAGGCTACCGCTCTCTGCCCCGACTCTGTCGGCTCGCAGGAGCTCGTATCTCTCTTCGAGATGCTTGAGAGAACAGGTCTTGACAAGTATTGCGTTTTCGACTTCGGTATCATCCGCGGTCTTGATTATTACACCGGCACTGTATTTGAGGTGTTTGACGAGGCACCCGAGAACAACCGCGCTATGTTCGGCGGCGGAAGATACGACAACCTCGTCGGAATGTTCGCAAAGAACGCTAAGATCTCGGGCGTCGGCTACGGTATGGGTGACGTTACCCTTGAGGACTTCCTCCGCACCCACGATCTTATCCCCGACATCTACAAGAGCGGCGTTAAGGTGCTCGTAACCAGATTTGACGACGTTCCCTACGAGAAGTATCTTGAGCTTGCACAGTCTCTGCGCGAGCTTGGCGTTACCGCGTCTGTCTACGTCGGCTCAAGGAAGTTCGGCAAGCAGATAGACTACGCCGTTAAGGGACACTATAGCCACGTGCTTATTATGGGCGCGAGCGAGGCTGAGAGCGGCACGGTCAAGGTCAAGAACCTTGAGACAAGAGAAGAAAGCACACTTGCTCTAAGCGAGCTTGCAGGCTTCTTTAAATGATCCCTTCCCCATTTTTCAAAAATAATCTTTCAAAACGGAGACACCTATGATCTATATTTTTCTTGCCGAGGGATTTGAAGAAATAGAGGCGCTCTGCCCGCTTGACCTTATGCGCCGCGCGGGACTTGAGGCAGTTACGGTAGGCGTTGGCGGTGAGTATATCACTGGCGCTCACGCTATTACCGTGCGCGCGGATATGACCGACGCCGAGTTTGGCGCGTCTGAGATCCGCAAAGCCGATATGATATTCCTTCCCGGCGGAATGCCCGGAACTCTCAACCTCGGTGCGAGCGAGACAGTCAGAGACGCTATTCGCTCGGCGGCTGAGGACAAAAAATATATCGCGGCTATCTGCGCCGCTCCCTCGATCCTTGGAGACATGGGACTGCTGCTCGGCAAGGAGGCTATCTGCTACCCCGGCTTTGAAAAGCAGCTCGTCGGAGCGACTATCTCCGAGAAGCGCGTGGTGCTTGACGGCAACATTCTCACCGCCGCAGGCATGGGCGCGGCGCTCGAGATGGGACTTGCCATAGTTGAGATATTCTGCGGCAAGGAAAAGGCAAGCTCTTTACGCTCTGCCGTTATCGCAGACTGATGCAGACAAATCTCCTCTCATACTCCGACGCGGACAAGCAAAAGGCTCGTCTTGAGCTTGCAAAGATACGCGCGGATATATACGATAAACAAAAATACTCAGAGCTTCTTTGTAATGGGATAGAGGCGTTAAAAGAATACAAAGACGCTGATGTTATACTGCTATATTTCCCCACCCGAAGCGAGCCCGATATTTCGCCTCTCGCAGATATTGCACGTCGCGACGGAAAGAAAATAGCCTTTCCTATTTCCGTTACAAAGGACTGCACGCTCGATTTCCGACTCGTCTCTTCCCTCGACGAACTTGAGACGGGTGCGTACGGAATACGCGAGCCAAGAGCAGACGCTAAGCGCGCTACGCTCAGCGGCCGCACTCTCTGCATAGTTCCCGCGCTTGCAGTAGATGCCGATGGCTACCGCCTCGGCTACGGGAAGGGATATTACGACAGATTTCTTTCCGCCTTTAAGGGAAACACCGTTGTAGCCATTCATTCCTCGCTCGTGTGTGAGCGACTTCCGAGAAACGACACCGATATTCCCGTCAAAACCATTATTACCGAAACAGGAGCTATACGCCTAAAATGAGATTTCATTTCAAAAAAAGCGAAGCCGAAAGCAACACCGAGGCAGAGCCCAAGAAGAAAAAGCGAATAATCCTGTCGCCGAGCTCGCTCGTTCTTGCGACATATATTCTCCTTCTGCTCTCTAAGCTTCTCGACGTCGCCTTTATCAACCGTGAAAATGAATACTACAGCGTCGTCATCCTTCAGTTGATGATATTTCTCCTGCCGGGTGCTATATGGTGCAAGTGGAGCGGCGACGGCTACGTCAAGGGACTTCGATTGAAGCTTCCTCGCCCTCGCACATTTTTGCTCATTCTCAGCGGAGCCGTGCTGATGATCTCGGGCGGACTTCTGCTCGGCACGGTATTTGGCGGTCTTGAGTCGCTCTCGGACAACTTTTCGCTCTACGATACCTTTATCTCAAAGACCGACGGAAGCCTTTCGTCAAGCCTTTATCTATTTGTGGCTTACGCCATTCTCCCCGCTATCTGCGAGGAGTTCGTCTTCCGCGGAATTCTCTGCTACGAGTACGAAAACGGCGGCGTTCTTCGCGCCGTGATCTTCTCGTCGGTCTTCTTCGCGCTTCTGCACTTCAATCCCATTAATATCCTGACTTATCTCTTCTCGGGTATAGTTCTCGCGCTGATACTCTACGCAAGCCGCTCTCTTATCGGAGCGATGCTCGCGCATTTTCTCTACAACGTGTTCGGACTTTTCGGGCAGAGATATATGAATACGCTTTACACGATAACCGGAAGCTCGTCTTTCTTCCTGTTTCTCGTGGCGTTCTGCTTCATGCTCTCGGGCGCAATCTTCTGTCACCAGGCGTCAAAGCTTTACAAGCGCTATCTCTATAGCGGCGAGTCATCAAGTTACCGACTGCCCGAGATAAAGACCGCAGAGCAAAAGCGCGCGTCCTATCTGTCGGTGCTTAAAGAGCCATCCACGATACTCTGCGGAGTATTCTATATAATCGCGTCAATAATTTATATGTTTTGATAAATATCTGAATAAAAAGCTCCCTTTTGCCAAATGATTGATTTAGCATCAAATCATTAAACGCAAAAAGGAGCTTTTTTATGTATAAGAGAATACTTATCGCAACATTTACGATCATCGGTCTTTACGTCCTGCTCGGATTTCTGCCCATACACAGCGAGGCGGCTATCTACGATAACGTACTGCGCCTGCACGTGCTCGCAAACTCGGACTCAAGCGCGGATCAGTCACTCAAGCTTGAGGTCAGAGACCGCATCCTCGAGGAAACGGCAACGCTATTTAAGGATTGCAAAACAAAGGACGAGGCGCGAGAGGCGGTAGAGAGCAACCTTGATAAGATACGCGAGATCGCAGAGCAGACAGTTCGCGAGGCGGGATATGACTATAGTGTGAGCGTAAGCTTAGGAGAGGAAGAATACCCGACTAAAAACTATGAGGAATGCTGTTTCCCCGCGGGAGAATATCTCTCGCTGAGGGTGATGATCGGAGAGGCAGAGGGTGAGAATTGGTGGTGCGTTCTTTTCCCTCCGCTCTGCATTGACGCCGCAGGCGAGAGCCGCGAAGTCTTCGCCGAGGTCGGACTTACCGACGAGCAATATAGCTTTATCACAGAGACCGATAACCCCAAATATAAGGTCCGATTCAAGCTCCTCGAGGTCATCGAGGGGGCTCTGTCTTAAATAAAAAAGCCTTTGGAAATTCCAAAGGCTTTAATTTTATTCTCCTGAGTTCTCTTTTGCTTTTATCTTTTCTCTCTTTTTCTCTATCTTTCGCTCGGTCTTTTTCTCGACCTTTTCGACCTTGCGCTCTGCCTTGCGCTCGCCGCGGCGCTCGATCTTCTCTATCTTGCGCTCGATCTTCTCTATCTTCTCGCTGCTTATCGCCTTAGGCTCTTCGGAAGAGTCGAGCGTCCCGCTTTCATCGGGAAATCTGTCGTCTATCATTGCCTGAGCCATATTCCTTAGCTGCGCGCTGAATGAAACGAGGGCGCAGATCGCGCTGACATAGTCAACGTCGCTCTCCATATCCAAGCCGTTGCGCTCGATAATTCCGTCAAGTGCCATTTTAGCATACTCGCGGTTTACGTCCTTGATATCAAGATGTCTGTCGTAAAGCTCGCGCAGACTCTCGCCGTCAAAGCCATCGGTCTCGTACGCGCCCTTGAGTGTACGCTTTATCTCATTTATCGAGAGAGTTCCCTTAAGAGTATAAACGGTGAGCATCTGCAATATCTGCTCTTTGTTATATTTCTTACCCTTGACGGGAGTAATAATTCCGTCCTTGGAGTAATTATTTATCATCGTTTTGGTCAGCACTCTGTCGCGGTAACGCTCCGAGCCCTCGCCGAGCTTATCGTTGATAAGATTGATTATCTGATCAACGTAGAGATCTATCGCGGGTATCTCATCGCTTCTCAGCTCGGCTTCGTTGAGCGCGTCGTTGACGGTATCCAAAAGAGCCTTATCGTTCATAAAGGTTCCTCCCTTCTTCTAAATTTCTTTACGATATTATCATACACCATATTTTAAAATATGTCAAGTGCAAAAATGCAACCAAAATAGAAAAAGCACTTGAAAGTAGCGAGAATAAATGCTATAATGTATCTATAAAGAAAAGCGAGGTGTACTATGAACTCTAATCAGACCTACGAAAAGGTAGTTAAGCAATGCAGCGAAAAGAAGCAGAACAAAAACAAGGCATTGGCAATAATGGGTTATTCTGTTTTCTTTGCCATCTGGCTCGTCATCGGAATATTCAACCTTGATATTCTCGTGCCGCTCGCCGTTACGGGAGTGCTTTGCACGGTCGCGCTGATACTGCTGACATGGAAGTACCTTGACGTTGAGTACGAATACGCGCTCTGGTACGGAAGCTTTGAGGTTGCTAAGATATACAGCAAGAAAAGCAGAAAAAATCTACTCAGCGCCGAGACTAAGGAGCTTTTGCTTATAGCGCCCGCAACCGAAGAATATATAAGCAAGGCAAAACACTTCGAGATAGATAAGGAAGTAAACGCAACCTCGGCAGAGAGCGACGACTCGTGGATACTTGTAACCGGCGACAAGGACGAGCCGAGGATACTTGTATATTTTGAAGCCGACGAACGCCTGCTCGGAATGCTCAGAGCGGCAAATCCAAGCGTATTCGTAAGAAAGATATAAAGCTTTTTGGGGACAAAAATGAAAATAACCTTAAATCAGGTATCGGCGCTTCAGAAGATCAAAGTGGACGATGCTATCAGTACAAGCGAGCGCTCCTCACACACGGTTCTTCAGGGGCAGAGGCTTTCCTATCAGGTAGTTATAGGCACTAAAGGAATAAGAGAAAAGACGAGAAGGATATGGATAGAGTCTCCGCTCAAGGACTATATCCGCCTCTATCGCGTCAAGGAGGTCATCGTTGACGTTCCCTCGCGCGAGCTTGTATCCGACGAGGATTATCTGCTCACCTCTGCGGGAAATCTCCCCGACGTGCTCATTCCGCTTGAGCTTCAGGGAAACTACGCGGCGCTTTCGGGCGACAACGTGGTAATATGGGTAAAGATAGATATTCCCAAGACAATGACGGCAGGCAGCTATCCCGTAAAATTCTTTATTGAAACCGCTCTTGAAGAGGGCGACGAGCCTTACGCTTCTATAGATACTGAGGTGAGAGTTATTCCCTCCCCTCTCCCCGAGCAGAAGCTTCGCTACACGAGATGGTTCTACGCTGACTGTATTGCCGATATTCACTCGGCGGAGATATTCTCCGAGCGCCATTGGAGACTTATCGAAGAATATATCGCAGCAGCTACCGACGTAGGCATAAATATGATACTTGTTCCCATTCACACTCCCCCGCTTGACACCGAGGTCGGCACTCGCCGTCCCTGCGTTCAGCTCGTTGACATCGAGAAGCGCGGCGACGAGTATATATTCGGCTTTGAGAAGCTTCGCAGATTCGTGGATATATGCAAGAAACACGGCGTCAAATACTACGAAATGGCTCATCTCTTCTCTCAGTGGGGTTCAAAATTCGCGCCTAATATTATGGTAACCGAGAACGGCAAGACCGACTATATGTTCGGCTGGCACGTTGCGGCTGACTCGGAGGAATACAGAGAGTTCCTCAAGCAGTACATCGCGGCTGTATCGGCAGAGCTTGAGACGCTCGGCATTTCCGAGAGCACCTACTTCCACGTTTCCGACGAGCCTAATCCCGACAATCTTGACAGATACGAGATAGCGAGAAATATAATCAAGCCGCTCATCGGCAAGAGCAAGACGCTCGACGCGCTCTCGCACTGCGAGTTCTACGAAAAGGGGCTCGTTGAGTGCCCCGTTACCTCGATACGCCGCGCGCACGAATTCCTTGAGCGCAAGGTTGACGAGCTTTGGGTATATTATTGTTGCAGCCCCGAGAGAGTATTCCCCAACTCCTTTATCGCCATGCCGTCCTGCAGAGTACGCGTGCTTGGCTTCCAGCTCTACAAGTACGACATCAAGGGATTTTTGCATTGGGGATTTAACTTCTACAACTCTCAGGTATCGATGTACAATATAAATCCCTATCTGACCACCTCAGCCGACGGCGCGTTCCCCTCGGGCGACGGATTTATCGTTTATCCCGGCAAGGAGACCGCTTACCCCTCTATCAGAGGCGAGATAACCTATGAGGCGATTCAGGACATCCGCATCTGCGAGGCGCTTGAGGCGCTTATCGGCAGAGAGAAGGTAGTGGCAATGATAGACGAGGCGGCAGGCAGAGACCTTCGCTTTGACGATTATCCCTCAAGCAACGCCTTCCTTGAGGGATTGCGCGATAAGATGATCGCGGCTATAGCAGAGCATACGAAGTAAAAAAAGCTAAAGAACACCGCCAAACAAGCGTTTGGCGGTGTTCTCTTTTTGTTGGATTTTATCCCTTCTCCGCTCTGTTTTAGATATTATAAACGGGAGGATAATATCCTCCCCTACAAACGAATTTTAAGACAACGATCAAACCCGTAGAGGCGACCACAATGTTTTCGAAGAAAACTTGCGGCTTGCCAAGTGGTCGTCCGTTTTTTAGGACCGTCGGGGACGCCGGTCCCTACAATCAAGAAAGATAACACCAAATAATAAGGTGAGAACCAAACACACGCCTCCCTTGTGTAAAGGGAGGTGGCATTTTCGCAAGAAAATGACGGAGGGATTGTAATGCGGCGGGAGGAGCAAGCCCCTCCCCTACCGATAAAATTCATTCATCATTCATCATTTATCATTCATTAAAAAACCGTAGGGGCGATTCACGAAT
>JAFVRA010000053.1 GCA_017504545.1 Clostridia bacterium
TAAACGGGACGCCGAGGACGTCGTCCCCTACAATCAATAAAGGCAACACCAAATAATAAGGTAAGAACAAAACAAGCGCCTCCCTTGTGTAAAGGGAGGTGCCGAGGAACGAGGCGGAGGGATTGTTATTCGGGAGGGAAACCCCCTCCCCTACAGACGAATTTTAGAACAACAATCAAACCCGTAGGGGCGACCACCGGTCGTCCGCTCCCATAATTAAAGAAATTTCTCTGCCGATAACGCTTTTTCTTTTGACACAAGGACACGGTCAAAAACATAGTCGCCTTGAACGCTAAATCGCATTCAACGCTCCTTGTTTTTTCCGTTGATCGCACTCGCTTCATCGCCCACTGGGCGCGCTCCTGCTCCAACCAAAATAAAAAGCTTTGCAAAAAGAAAAGCCCGTGGTTATTTCGCTCGTTGCGACGAGCAACCAAGGCTCTGCCTTTGGAAACCGCAAGCTTTTTGAAAAAAGCTTGAGCAAAAACTTTAAATGGGGTGCTGTGCTTGTCTTAAGCCTTCCCCTTCATTGAAGTTCTTTTGGTTCTTTTCTTCCAAGAAAAGAACAGAAAAAACTATAACCTAATCTAACTTTCTAACTTTCAAAAATAAAAAAGGCACAACCGTGAGTTCATCCCGAGCGCGTTTGATATCATAAGATTGATATTCCGCAAGGAGACAAAGACAGTTGTGCGTGGCTGTGGAGTTGGTGCCGCCGACAGCTTTTGTATTATACTACACTTTTTCAATTTTGTAAATAGTTCAATTTGTACGATTTTTCAACGAAAAATTCGTCGAAAAAGCTACAAAAGAGAAAAAAGAGCCGACGAGCCCAGATGCCTTTGTGCTTTTTTAACATAAAATCGTGCAAATGTCGTACAAAATGTCGTACCTGCCTCTTGCGAAAAACTTTTCATTTCTCGCAAAAGGCAGGTAAGTTCTGCAAAACTTATTTTAACCCTTCTTAAGCAGGTCGCGGATCTCTGCGAGAAGCTCCTCTGCGGTGGGGTGCTCGGCTCTGTACTGAGCAGCCGCAAGCGCCTCAGCCTCAGCCTTTTCCTTGGCGATGCGCTCAGCCTCAGCCTTCTTCTCCTCAAGGTAAGCCTTCTTTACCTTGCGCGTGATCACCTTAACGCCTCTCTCGCGAAGCACTTGGCGGTCTTCCCTGCTCAGCTTCTTAGTGCGAGCCTCAGCCGCGTTCTCTCTTACGTTGTTTATGGTCTTGATGAGGCAGAAGAGCACGAATGCGATTATAAAGAAGTTGAATATCGCGCTTACGCATGCGCCCCAGTCTATGTAGATAGACTGTCCGAGATCGATCTTGCCGTCGACCTCGATCCTCTTTAAGAACGAATAAAGATCACTCTGCGAATCCTTGTTGAATATGCACGCCAGTACCCAGTCGGTAAGAGGTCTGACGACGTGTGTGGTGATCGCGGTAACTATCGCGGTAAACGCGCCGCCGACTACAACACCGACTGCCATATCCAGCACGTTACCTCTGGTTATAAATTTCTTGAATTCCTCAAAAAATCCCGTTACCTTCTTTTTTCTCTTTTCTCTTCTTGCTTTTTTCATTATTTATATCTCCGATCGTTCGTTCAGAGCCGCTTTTAGCGGTTCCTTATAAAACGATTATATCACCAAATTCATATTTTGTAAATAGTTTTTTAAAGTTTTATCTAATTTCTCCGTCGGATATATTACCCAAGCTCGCGCTTTCTTCTCGCGACATACTTCTCAGCCGCCAGGGCAAGCGCCCTCTTCTTCAGGCGAAAGGCACTGCTTCGCGATATCCCTATCAGCTCGGCGCACCTGTCCACCGAGTCTCCCCTGACGTAGTGATAGTAAAGAAACAGCTTCTCGTTGCTGTTCTGCATAGTCATTATAAAATGCCGTATCTCAAACATTCTCGCGTGAGCCAGACTGCTCTCGCTGTGTATGTCCACCCTCTCGCCGCCGCCAAAATAATCCTGCTCGTATTTATCGAGCTTCAGGAGCTTCGCGTAGAAGCTGTGATACTTCAGATAGTTCTCCGCCTCCTTTATATCCTCGTCTGTTACGCTTACCGTTCTGCTTATCTTGTATCCCGTCTCGGACATTGTTCTCCTTTCTGTTGTCTTCCGCCTTCCGCGGACCGATCTGCTCTTTAATCTCCTTCGGTTTCCCGAAATTTTTCCTCTATTTCCTCAGCGCACTCCTCGCATATCGCGCGTCCGCCGTATTCGCGCACGGCGTCGCCCTCGTACAGCGAGCGCCCACACACCCGACATACCGCTATCCTCCACCCGAACTCCGCGCTTCTCCCCTCGTAAGACGGGCAGTTTGGCGGACATCGGTATTTCCTGCATATCTCGCACATTCTTCCTCCTTTCTCCAAAAATACAGCGCTTCCCCATAATATTTTACCAAAAGCAAAAATACTATTGACAAACTCGCCACTTTGGTATATAATGCTTGTGTATGAATAAATTATAACGGTTTTCCGTACTATTGTCAAGTATTATTTCGCATTTCCGTAATATTTGTAAGAATTCACAAAAAGAGGTGCAGAATGGATTATAAAACCTTTGAGGAATTATTGAAAATCAACAAAACCACCGTGTACAGAGTTTCAAAGGACACGGGGATAGCGGCGTCCACGCTCAGCGACTGGAAAAACGGACGCTCTGCACCCAAGGCGGATAAGATCAGGATACTCGCGCAGTATTTCGGCGTGTCGACCGACTATATGCTCGGCGGCTCGCGCGCAGGGCTCGGCTCCTCGCTCGACTCGGCGAGGATACCGATAATCGGCGAGATACGCGCGGGCTCACCCATAATCACCAACGAGAGCATCCTCGGCTACGAGCACGCCGACGTTGAGGACAGAGACGAGTATTTTTACCTGAGAGTCCAGGGCGACAGTATGAAGAACATAGGTATGATAGACGGCTCTCTCGTGCTTTTCCGCAAGCAGCAGTACGCCGAGGACGGCGAGATAGTCGCCTGCCTTGTCGGCGGCGACAGCGCGACAGTCAAGCGCTTCCGCAGAGCCAAAAAGACCATTTATCTTATGCCCGAGAACGAGGATTATCAGCCTATCAAGCTCACGACAGACGATTTTGAGTCGGGAGAGGCGAGAATTCTCGGCGTAGCGTGCGAGATAAAAATAAAGCTCTGATCGCAGAGACGAAACAGACGAAAAAGAACGAAAAGGATAGATTATGTTAGCATTAACAGTTGAAAACCTTTCCCTGCACTTCGGGACTACCGTAATACTCGACCGCGTGTCATTCTCGTTAGAGGAAAACGACCGCCTCGGCGTTATAGGTGTCAACGGCTGCGGAAAATCCTCTCTCTTCCGACTCATAACGGGCGAGCAGGACGCAACCGAGGGAGCGGTATATATTTCAAAGGACAAAACGGTGGGAATTCTCCGTCAGGACGACGCGTTTCTCGATTTCTCCGAGGAGGACAGAGAGGCGACGGCGCTTGAGGTGATGTATCACGCTTTTCCCCATCTGCTGAAAGCCGAAGCGCGACTTTCGGAGCTTGAGAGAATTCTCCACGAGAGCGAGGGCAACTCGTCGGCGGTCTCCGAATACACCTCTCTCAACGAGAGATTTATCGCCGAGGGCGGACTTGAATTCCGCGGACGCTGCGCGTCAACTCTGCAGAAGATGGGATTTGATACCGAGGCGCAGAACCGCCCGTTCTCGTCGCTCAGCGGCGGTCAGAGGACTCGCCTTGCTCTCTCGCGAGAGCTTTGCAGAGAGCCCGATATACTCCTGCTCGACGAGCCTACCAACCATCTTGATATGGAGACGCTCGTATGGCTTGAGTCCTATCTTTCGGGATACAAAAAGTGCCTTATGGTAATCTCGCACGACAGATATTTCCTTGACAGAGTCACAAACAAGACTCTGGTCATAGAAAATCACCGCGCGAAGCTCTACAACGGCGGCTACACCAAGAGCATGGCGCAGAGAAAGACCGACCGAGAGATCGAGGAGAGACACTATCGCAATCAGCAGAAGGAGATAGCAAGACAGGAGGCTTACATCGCTCAGCAGAGAGCCTGGAACAGAGAGCGAAACATCATCGCCGCCGAGAGCCGTCTCAAGCTGCTTGACAAGATGGAAAAGCTTGAGCGCCCCGAGGACGCTCCCAAGAGCATAAGGATGTCGTTTGCCTACTCGGGCGCGAGCGGCAACGAGGTAATGAACATCCGCGATCTCGGCTTCTCATATCCGGGCAGCCCTGCACTTCTCTCTGATATGAGCTTCACGGTGCGCCGAGGCGACCGTCTCTTCCTCGTAGGCCCCAACGGCTGTGGAAAATCAACTCTCATCAAGCTTCTTCTTGGGAAGCTTTCGGTCTGCTCGGGATATATAGAGGCGGGATACAACGTCCGCATCGGCTACTACGATCAGGAGAACCAGAATCTTGAGCCCTCGAGCACCGTGCTTGACGAGCTCTGGAACACCTACAGACAGATGACCGAGACCGAGATAAGAAGCACGCTCGCGCTCTTCCGCTTTATCGGAGATGACGTATATAAGCAGGTATCCGAGCTTAGCGGCGGAGAACGCGCAAGGCTGACGCTCTCTAAGCTCATTCTTAAAGAAACAAACCTTCTCGTGCTCGACGAGCCCACCAACCACCTTGACGTTGGCTCTCGCGAGGCGCTTGAGGAGGCACTTGAGGACTACGAGGGCACGCTGGTAACGGTGTCTCACGACAGATATCTGATAGAAAAGCTCGCCACTCGTATCATAGATATGCGTCCCGCATCTCTCGGAGGCGGCTTCCACGACATAAGCATCACCCACAAGGGCGAAGGATACACCGAGCTTTGTCGCGAGAGAGAAAGACTCGCGCTCCTTTCGGGAGAGAGTTCCGAGACGATCGCCGAGACGGTAAACTCGGGCAAGGAGCTTTATCTCAAGAAGAAAAAGGAAACGGCGGCTGAGCGCAACGCGCAAAAGCGACTTGAAAAGCTCCGCAAGGAAGCAGAAAAAATAGAGGCTGAGATAGACGAGATAGACACAGAGATGTCGGGAGACGCGGCGTACGATTACGTAAAGCTTTCCGAGCTCGAGGAAAAGAAGAACGCTCTTGAGGAGCGTCTGCTCGAGATATACGAAGAAATATAAAGGAGAACGAAAAATGATAGGAATAATAGGAGCTATGAGAGTAGAAACAGAGTCTCTCAAAGCAAAGCTTACGAATAAAAAAAGCGAGGTCATCTGCGGCGTAGAGTACGTCAGCGGTGAGCTTTCGGGAAAGAGCGTAGTAGTGGCGCAGTGCGGCATCGGCAAGGTGTTCGCGGCTATCTGCGCGCAGACTATGATACTGCGCTACGGCGTGAGCGCGCTCATAAACACGGGCGTTGCAGGCACGCTCTCCGAGAAGATCGGCGTGCTTGATTTCGCTATCTCCACGGCTGTCGTTCAGCACGATATGGACACCTCGGCTCTCGGCGATCTCCCGGGACTTATTTCGGGCATAAACATCGTAGAGATCCCCGCATCAAAGAGCCTTTCCGAGACAGCCTGCCGCCTTGCCACTCTTCAGGGCAACAAGTGCGCCGAGGGTATCATCGCCTCGGGCGATCAGTTCATCAACAACGCCGAGAAGAAGAATTGGATCCGCGACACCTTCGGCGCTATCGCCTGCGAGATGGAGGGCGCGGCTATCGGTCACGTCTGCTACGTCTCGGGAGTTGATTTCGTAGTTATCCGCTGCATATCCGACAACGCATCGGGTGGGGCTGATATGGAATACCCCGAGCTCGTGGGAATAGCCGCGGTACGCTCGCAAAAGCTGGTCGAGGCAATAGTAAGGGAGATAGGCTGATGGAAAACGTAAGAAGAATAGCAAGCTTTTCGGTCGATCACGACTTTATCGCCCCCGGAATATACGTCTCGCGCATTGACGGAGACATAACTACCTACGATATGAGAACGAGAAAGCCCAACTGCAATGATTATATGGATAATCTGACCATGCACTCGCTTGAGCACATGTTCGCGACCTATATCCGCAATTCGTCTATCGGTGCCGACGTGATATACTTCGGCCCTATGGGCTGCCGCACGGGCTTTTACCTGCTCGTCAGAGACGCCGACAACGCGCGCGTTCTCGAGGAGATCAAGAAGGTGCTCAGGCTTATTGCAGAGGAAGCAGACAGGATGTTCGGAGACACGAGAAAGGAATGCGGAAACTACCGCGAGCTCTCGCTCGACGCCGCTAAAAGAGAGGCTTCGCGCTATCTTGGCGAGCTCGAGTCAAGAGAGCAGACCTTTATCTACCCCGAATCCTGAGGCAAAAGACACGAGAAAGTCAAAAATAATTCTCAAAACTGTAGATTTTTCATAAAATATATGTTATAATGTAATATAATATCAAAAAGGAAATAAGAACTTAATGGCTAAATACATCGAAAAAATAGAGCAGTCAACTCTGCCGGTAATAGCTCTGCGCGGCGCTGTGGCGTTCCCCGGAGTAACGCTCAGCTTTGAGCTTACCGACGAGCTCTGCATTCACGCCGCAGAGGCAGCGTTTGAGACAGACTCACTCGCCGTCATCTGCTCAGTATCCGACCTCTCGGTCGAAAAGCTCTCCACCTCGGCGCTCTACCGCGTCGGCACGGTGTCAAAAATAAAGCAGTCGGTCAAAACCCCCGAGGGAAATATGCGTATCATAACCGAGGGATATTCAAGAGCGACGGTGACAGAATTCCACCGCTTCGCAAACTATATATGCGCTGACCTTATCTGCAAATCTATCTCGCTCTCGGACGAGGAGAGCATCAAGTCGCAGGCATACTGCCGCGCGATACTCAGCGAGGCTGAGCATCTGACGGGGCTTCTTCCGTCTGTCAGCGACGATCTGCTCACCACCGCGAGATCTATAAAGAGTCCCGCGCTCCTCTCGGATTTCATATCCTCGAACATACTCGTAAAGTACACCGACAAGCAGAAGGTGCTTGAGTGCTTCGATCCCATCAAGCGCATCGAGATTCTTATCTCTCTCATCCGTGAGGAAGCAGAGCTGCTTGAATGTGAAATGAAGATACACAAGAAGGTCCGCTCGGGACTCAATCAGAACCAGAAGGAATTTTACCTGCGCGAGCAGCTCAAGGTAATAAAGAACGAGCTTGGCGAGGGAGACGACGGCGACGATTACGCTGAAAAGATCGATGCTCTCAAGTGCTCCGACGAGGTTCGCGAGAAGCTTCTCAAGGAAGCAGACCGCCTCTCTAAAACCCCCTTCGGCTCGTCCGAGGCTACCGTAACGCGCTCCTATCTTGACACCTGCCTTGAGATACCGTGGGAGGTATCCACCAAGGACAGACTTGACGTCAAGGCGGCAAAGAAGATACTTGACGCAGACCACGACGGACTCGAGAAGGTCAAGGACAGAATCCTTGAATACCTCGCGGTAAAGCAGCTCAATCCCGAGCTTAAAAATCAGATACTCTGCCTCGTAGGCCCTCCCGGTGTGGGCAAGACCTCTATCGCGGCGTCTATCGCAAGAGCGATGAAGCGCAAGTACGTGCGCGTCTCGCTTGGCGGCGTGAGAGACGAGGCTGATATACGCGGACACCGCAAGACATACATAGGCTCTATGCCCGGAAGAATAGTTCAGGGACTTACTCAGGCTAAGGTCAAGAACCCCCTGATGCTTCTCGACGAGATAGACAAGCTCACGAGAGACGCGCACGGCGACCCCGCCTCCGCGCTTCTTGAGGCGCTCGACGGTGAGCAGAACCACGCCTTCCGCGACCACTTCGTAGAGCTCCCCGTAGATCTCTCGGAGTGTCTCTTTATCGCAACCGCCAACACGCTCGACACCGTTCCCAAGCCCCTGCTTGACAGAATGGAGGTCATCGAGCTCAAGAGCTATACCAAGACCGAGAAGATGGCTATCGCAAAGAACCATCTTATCCCCAAGCAGCTCAAGCGCCACGGACTCAATCGCCGTATGCTCTCACTCTCCGAGAGCGCGCTCTCCGAGATAATAGACTATTACACCAGAGAGTCGGGCGTGAGAAATCTCGAGCGCCGCCTTGGCGATCTCTTCAGACGCGCCGCAAGACGCTTCGTTGAAGAGCCCCTGCTCCGTTCTATCAAGGTCAGCGCCGAGAACGTATGCGAATACCTCGGCCCGAGAAAGCTTATCCCCGAGCATATCTCAGACGAGGACGAGATAGGCGTAGTAAACGGACTTGCCTACACCGAATCGGGCGGCGACGTGCTCAAGGTAGAGGTTGCCGTGCTTGAGGGAAGCGGAAAGCTCGAGCTTACGGGCTCGCTCGGAGAGGTAATGAAGGAGTCGGCAAAGATCGCCGTCAGCCTCGTGCGCTCTCTCGCAGCCGAATACGGCATTGACACAGATTTCTACAAAAACAAGGACATACATATCCACTTCCCCGAGGGAGCAGTTCCCAAGGACGGCCCGTCGGCAGGCGTAACTATGGTTACCGCTCTCGTCAGCGCACTCTCGGGAAGAGCCGTAAGACGAGACGTAGCCATGACGGGCGAGATCTCGCTTCGCGGCAAGGTACTCGCTATCGGAGGACTCAAGGAAAAGACTATGGCGGCTTACTCCTACGGAGTTCGCGAGGTGCTTATCCCCGAGGACAATATGCGCGAGCTTGACGAGATAGACAGCGCGGCGAGAGAGGGACTTCGCTTTACCCCCTGCCGCAGCATCTCCGACGTTCTCAGAGTCGCTCTCTGCCCCTGTCTTAAGGCAGACGCGCTGACAAACGGTAAAGCATCCGAGGAGAGCTTTTCCTCTCACCGCATGGTCAACTCTTCAAGAGAAATAAGAAACAACGCGTAAAGCAAAAAGGAGGTCTTAAATGGCACTCAAGCTGCAAAACGTAATACTCAAAATAAGCGCGGGAGAGCCGCGGCAGATCCCCTCCGATCCGCTCGCTCAGGTAGCCTTTTCGGGACGCTCTAACGTCGGAAAAAGCTCGCTTATCAACTCTCTTCTCAGCAGAAAGAGCCTTGCGAGAGTAAGCTCCGCGCCGGGCAAGACCATAACCATAAACTTCTACGAGATAGACAAGAAGCTCTACCTCGTTGACCTTCCCGGCTACGGCTTTGCAAAGAGAACTCTTGAGGAAAAGAAAAAGTGGTCGGCGCTGACAGACGGATACTTTACTCAGAACGACAACATCGACCGCCTCTCCTTAGTTCTTCAGCTCATCGACAGCCGCATAGGACCGACCAAGGACGACGAGATGATGCTCGACTACCTGCGCGCCGCAGAGCTTCCCTTTGCGGTAGTAGCCACCAAGACCGACAAGCTCAACGCCACCGAGCGCAAGAAAAATCTTGCCGCTATCGAGGCGCATCCGCTCATCTCGGGCGCTCCCGTTATCCCCTTCTCTGCACTCAAGGGCGAGGGCAAGGACGAGCTTTGGAGGGTAATATTCAAATACACGGGACTTTGATATGACAAGAATAATCATGATACGCCACGGACAGAGCCAGGCAAACGCTCAGAGCAGATTTGCAGGACACAGCGATTTCGACCTGTCCGAGCTTGGCAAGCAGCAAGCAGAGCTTGCCGCAAAATATCTTTACGAGAGAGAGCCGCTTGACGCTATATACGCAAGTGACCTTCTCCGTGCACACAACACGGCAGTGCCATTCTCAAAGCTCTACGGTCTTCCCATTACCGACCGAGAGGGACTCCGCGAGCTTTTTGCGGGAGATTGGGAAGGACGCACTATAGACGAGATAAAGGAGCTCTACACCGAGGATTTCCGCATCTGGCGCGAGGATTTTTCAAACGCGAGATGCAGCGGCGGTGAATCTGTCGCGGAGATATACGCGAGAATGATACCCGAGGTGCTGAGCCTCGCTCGCGAAAACGAGGGCAAGAGAATACTCCTTGCAACGCACGCCACTCCCATAAGAGTTACCGAGGCATTCTCAAGAGGACTTAGCGCAGACAGAGTCCACGAGGTTCCCTTCGTGCGTAACTCGGCGATGAACATATTCGAATACGACGGCGAGAATCTCCGCCCCGTAAGGACAAATATTACAGAACATCTTGACGACTCGCTCCAGAGCGACGTTCCCAAAGGTCTGCAGGACGTAAAACGATAAATGGTAGAAAGGGCTACCTCTGAAACTATGATACTTCACAAGCATTTCGACATAAACGAAAAGGGCAACCTCACCATCGGCGGTATGGACGCCGTCGAGCTCGCGCGCGAGTTCGGTACGCCCGCTTATATACTTGACGAAAACGTCATCCGCGCAAATTGCCGCGAGTACCTTTGCGCCGCAAGGCGTGAGTTCGGCGAGGACGCGCTCCCTCTTTACGCCTCAAAGGCGCTCTGCTTCACGGGCATCTACAAGCTCGCCGCTGAGGAGGGTATGGGAGTTGACTGCGTCTCGGGCGGCGAGCTCTACACCGCCGCAAAGGCAGGCTTCCCCGCAGAGCGCATCTATTTCCATGGCAACAACAAGACCGACAGCGACATTTCTCAGGCAATGGATATGGGCGTCGGCAGATTCGTCGTTGACAACATCGAGGAGCTCTGCGCGGTCGCGGCAGAAGCCGAAAGGCGCGGCATAATTCAGGGAATACTTCTTCGCATCACCCCCGGTATAGACCCCCACACCCACAAGGCAGTCGTTACCGGCAACGTCGATTCAAAGTTCGGCTCGGCGATAGTCACGGGACAGGCTATGGAGATAGTCAAGCTGGCTCTCTCGAAGAAAAGCCTTGACCTTGTCGGTCTGCATTGCCACATCGGCTCGCAGATATTCGACCTCGAGCCCTTCTCGGACGCGGCTGACATTATGGTGCGCTTCATCGCGGACATCAAGCGCGAGTGCGCTTACGAGATCCGCGAGCTCAACCTCGGCGGCGGCTTTGGCGTTCGCTATACCGAGGACGACAGAGAGATCTCCTACTCGAGCGCTATCGCTGACATCGCAAAGATCGTGCGCGGCTTCTGCGAGAAGAACGGCATCAGAATGCCAAGAGTAATTCTCGAGCCCGGACGCTCTCTCGTGGCGGCGGCAGGCGCAACTCTTTATACGGTAGGCTCTGTCAAGGAGATACCGAGCTTCCGCAATTACGTCTCGGTCGACGGCGGTATGCCCGACAACCCGAGATACGCGCTCTATCAGTCTCAGTACACCGCACTTATCGCCAATAAGGCAAGCGAGCCGAGAGATTACCGCGCTACTATCGCAGGCAGATGCTGCGAGTCGGGCGACCTTCTCGGCGAGAATATGCTCTTGCAGAAGGCTGAGCGCGGCGACATACTCGCGGTTCTCGTCACGGGAGCTTATAACTACTCGATGGCGTCAAACTACAACAGACTTCCCCGTCCGCCCGTAATTATGGTTCGCGACGGCAAGGCAAGAGTTGCGGTCAGACGCGAGACCTACGAGGACATTGTCAGAAACGACCTTGACTAAACCTCTTTTTTCGGAGACAAAATATGTTACTTAACCTGATAAGCAGCTTTATGTCGGGCGAGGAGTACGATATAAAAATAGCGATAATCTCATTCGTTCTCTCGCTCCCGATATTTATGCTCGCCTTCTCAATACACGAATACGCCCACGGACTCGTCGCAAGCAAGCTCGGCGACACAACGGCAAAGTCTCTCGGCAGACTGACACTCAACCCCATAAAGCACATCGACCTGTTTGGATTTATCGCTATGCTGGTCTTTGGCTTCGGTTGGGCAAAGCCCGTGCCGATAAACACGAGATACTTCAAAAAGCCTAAGAGAGATATGGCGATAACCGCCCTTGCAGGACCGCTCTCAAACATCCTGCTCGCGCTCATCTTCGGCGCGCTCTTAAAGGTATTCTCGTTTATAGACCCCCTTGATCTCTTGACTCATTCAGAGTTCGCGGCAAATATCTGGACCTTCACGGGACTTATGCTCTCGCGCGGAATATACATCAACGTTCTCTTCGCGGTATTCAATATGATCCCCGTTCCGCCCTTCGACGGCTCGCGACTTTTCTTCGCCTTCCTTCCCACGAAGGCTTACTTCTGGGTACAGCGCTACGAGAGATACATCTATTTCGTATTCCTCGCCCTGCTTATCCTCGGCATCTTCGACCTTCCTATAAGCTGGATCACCGATCAGATCTGCAACGGAATAGTAAACCTTTACTTCATTCCCGAATTTTTACGCTCGGTATTTTTCTAAAATAAACATCTTCAGGGAGTATTATGGACGCTCTTACCTACAAGCTTGAGCAATTCGAGGGCCCCCTCGATCTGCTCCTCACTCTGATACAAAAGAATAAGGTCAGCATTACCGATATTCCCATCTCGCTCATCTGCGACCAGTACCTTGAGTATATCAAGGAGGCAGAGGCGCTCGATATGGATATTGCTTCCGAGTTCATCGTTATGGCAAGCGAGCTGATGCTGATAAAAAGCAAGATGCTGCTTCCCAAGGAGAACGAGGAGAGCGAAGACCCGAGAGCAACGCTTGCCGATGCCCTGCTTCGTTATCAGCAGGCAAAGGAGGCGGCAAAAAAGCTCACTCCCCTCTACGCCTACTACAGCGGCCGTATGGTAAAGGACACCGACGAGATCTCGGTGGACAAGACATTCGTGCAGGATCAGGACGTTACCGCTCTCTGCGCGGCAGTAAGAAGAATAATCGCCTACAACAACGCGCTTGAGCAGGCGGCGACCACCACCTTCAAGCCGATGATAAGCAAGCCTATCATTCCCGTCGAGATAAAGATAGTTTCGATACTTCGCAAGATAGAATCTCAGGGCGTGGCAAGCCTTGACGAGCTTCTCATGAACGAAGCAACTCTTCCAGATATGATAGCCTCCTTCCTCGGAGTGCTTGAGCTTATCAAGGTCCGCAAGCTGCTTATCTCGGATAACAGCAACGGAGAATGGGACACCGACAACGCGCTTCTCGGAGCAAACACGCGATTTATCATCAACGAAAACGAGGACGACGTCGAGGAGAGCGAATACCTCCTTGACACTACCGAGCCGCAGGACGAGCAGCTCACCATAGACGCCTGATATTTCAAAAGGTAAGGGTAAAGATATGACTGACGAAAACAACGTAAAAAGCATCACCGACGCCGACGGCGCCGCTACTATCAAGAGCCTTGAGGGCGCGATAGAGGCGATACTCTACGCCGCGGGCTATCCCGTAAAATACGAAAAGATAGCCGAGGTGCTCGGTCTTGACGTAAGAAACACCAAAACGCTTATCGCTCACATGAGCGAGGCATATAACAGCGAAAGCTCCAAGCACGGCATCAGCCTGCTCACCTTTGAGGACTCCTGCCAATTCTGCACTAAGGAGCAGTACGCGCCCTATATCCGCGAGGCGCTCGGCATCCGCAGAGGCGGAAACCTCTCGGCTTCCTCAATGGAGGTGCTGGCTATCGTGGCTTACAATCAGCCCGTAACGAGAAGCTTCGTAGATCAGATACGCGGCGTTGACAGCTCATACGCGATGAACTCGCTTATCGACAAGGCTCTTATCGAGGCTTGCGGCAGACTTGACGCCCCCGGAAGACCTATGCTCTACGCGACGACTGAAAAATTCCTTCGCGTCTTCGGTCTGCGCTCGCTCTCCGAGCTTCCCGAGACCGAGATAATGCTCCCCGCAAAAGAGGATCTACCTATTCTTCAGGACGACGACGGACAGTTATCTATCGACGGCGAGGATAACGAGGAGCAACAGGGATAAACTATTAATAAGAATTATTGCGCTGAAAGGAGGAAGGAAGGATGCCGGTGCTTATAATTTGTGCAGCTGTTATTCTGCTGCTGGCTTTTCTTTTGCTCCTTAAGGTGACGCTCATCATCGCTTACGACGGCGAGGTCGGGCTGTGGGTCAAGCTATTGTTTGTAAAAATAAGGCTCGTCCCCGCAAGAAAGAAAAGATACCGCCGCTCCATGAGCGCAAGAAAAGCGGCAAGACTTAAGAAAAGGCGCATCAAAAAGCTCAGAAAAAAGCTTGAAAAGAAGCGCGAAAAGGAAGAAGAAAAGCAAAGCGCAAAGAAAGCGACCGACAAGTCGCAGGAGAAAAAGAAGACTCCCGCCGAGATACTCGACATCATTCACCTTGTGTGCAAGCTCGTCACTAAGGTGGTCGGCAAATTCTTCAAGCATCTGCGCATCAAGCTTGCGCGCATCAATATAAAGATAGCCACCGAGGACGCCGCCACCACGGCGATCACCTACGGTGCGGTCACCCAGGCTATCAATATTATCTTCCCTCTGCTCGATAACGTCAAGCAGGTAAAAACACCTAAGGGCAGAGAGATAAATATTTACGCGGACTTCTGCTCGGACGAGCCCGAGATAGACATCCGCATCGAGTTTGCTATTCGCGTATGGCAGGTCCTCCACGTAGCCATCACGGCTCTTATTGAGCTTATCAAATACTTCTTTAAGTCCGCCAAGCGCAAGGACGAGCAAGGAGAGGGCAACGACGAGATCTCAGAGGCTCTGGCAAAGCTGAAAAAAAACGGACAAACGACCAAACGGTCTTGATATAGTCAAATAAAGCATTGAAATCTTTTTAATTCACTACTGAAAGGAATAAAATTATGGCAACCGAACAGAAAATTCCCGAGATCATACGTTCTTCTATGGAAAATATTCGCTCGATGGTAGATGCAAACACCATCGTCGGTGATCCCGTTACCGCTACGGGCGGAACAGTTATCATTCCTATCTCCAAGATCGCCGTCGGTATCGCTTCCGGCGGTGTTGACTACGCATCCAAGAACGACGTTAACGTAAAACCCCAGAACTTTGGCGGCGGCGGTGGAACAGGACTTACCGTATCTCCCGTAGGCTTCCTCGTTTGCGACAAGAACGGTGAGGTTGAGTTCATCAACGTGACCTCCAAGGGCAAGCCCGATCCCGTTGACCAGATCGCAGATCTCGTTGAGCGCACTCCCGACATCATCGCTAAGATAAAGGCTCTCTTCGTTAAGGAAGATCTCAGCGACGCGCTTCTCGAAGACGACGAATGATCCTTCGCTCTCTTGACGAATATTTCTTGTTTCTCGCAGTATAAATAATATTGTGAGAAACAAGAAAATTATCAAGTGAGGTACGCTCCGAATGAACGCCAATTACTATCCTCAAGCGGCGAGGATAATCTCGCTCTTGCTTTTGTGCGCCATCTTTATAGGCATCTTGCCTTTCGATGCAAAAAGCGTTGGCTATTGCCTCGCTTTTGAGCGCGAGATCTCGGCAAAAGCCGCCTTTCTGATGGAGGCCGAGGATAGACTCTGTCTTTACGAAAAGAACGCCGACACACGCCTAGGGGAGGCAAGCACCACCAAAATAATGACGGCACTCGTCGTCTCTGAGGAGCTGCCGCTTGACAAGGTCGTCGCCGTTCCCGACGAGGCGGTAGGCGTAGAGGGCTCATCTGTCTATCTGTCCGCAGGTGAGCTTTTATCTGTGCGCGAGCTTCTTCTTGCGCTCCTGCTCGAGTCGGCAAACGACGCGGCGGTGGCTCTCGCTATCGCGACCGCAGGAAGTCTGCCCGCCTTTGCCGAGCTTATGAACGAAAAAGCGGCGGAGCTCGGACTTGAGGACACTCATTTTACGAACCCCCACGGGCTCTACGACGAGGAGCATTACACCACCGCTCGCGAGCTTGCGATAATTACCGCAGAGGCACTAAACTCCGAGGAGCTTCGGGAGATATTCGCGACGAAAAGCGCGACCATTCCGCTCGGAGCAAAAAAGGATAGTGATGAGCGTGAGAGCAAGCGCTATCTGAGAAATCACAACAAGATGCTCTCGCTCTACGAGGGCGCTATCGGTGTAAAAACAGGATTTACCAAAAAGACGGGACGGTGTCTCGTCTCTGCCGCCGAGCGCGACGGAATGACGCTGATCTGCGTTACTCTGGGCGCACCTGACGATTGGAACGACCACACTGCTCTGCTTGATCACGGCTTTAACAGCTACGCTCGCGTAACTCTCTACGAAAAGGGCGAGCTTCGTATTCCCTACGCGCTGACGGGTGGGAGCGAGCAATACGTCACCGCCACCAACAGCGAGCCGCTCACGATGACTTTGCCTAAGGGCTTTGAGATCAATCAGGCGGCGTTGAATTCAGAGTTTCCGCATCACTTTGAATTCGCCCCCGTGGAAGCAGGGGCACTGCTGGGCAGAGCAACGGTAAGCCTTGAGGGCAGGCAGATAAGCTCACCCTTGGTCGCCGCCTACGGTGTTCCGTCGGCAAATAGGCGTGAGCATAAAAGGTTTATTTTTTTCTGAAGCAGGAGGTGAGAAAAACGGACGCTGAAAACTCGATCAAGGTTCAAAAATACTTCTCTGATTGCGGCGTAATGTCGCGCCGTGCCGCAGAGGAAGCCATAAAAAAAGGACTTGTACGCGTAAACGGCGAGGTCGTAAGTGAGGGAGAAAGGATCACCCCCGGAGTTGACCTTGTTGAATACAACGGCGTGCCCGTTATTCCCTCTGCCGACAAAAAAACCTACGTACTTCTGAACAAGCCGCGCGGATTCGTTACCACCCTCTCGGACGAGAAGGGACGCCGCACGGTAGCCGAGCTCGTTGCAAGCGTCGGAACGAGGATCTATCCCGTAGGCAGACTTGATATGGACTCGGACGGTCTGCTTCTCTTCACCGACGACGGCGAGCTGACCAACAAGCTGACGCACCCAAGACACGAGATACCAAAGATATATCACGTTACGGTATCGGGCAAGGTAAGCCGCGAGAAGATCGATGCGCTGTCCTCGCCTATGATAATTGACGGATATAAGATCCTGCCCGTAAAAACGCGCGTGATCGACGAGGGAGTCTCCTCAAGCACGCTCGAGATGACGCTTTACGAGGGCAGAAACCGCCAGATACGCAAGATGTGTCAGCAGCAAAATTTGAAAATAACGCGCCTTTGCCGCGTTGCTATAGGAAATATCCGCCTCGGCTCTCTCGCAGTTGGAAAATGGCGATACCTCACGCCCGCTGAGGTCGCTTATCTCAAGGAAAGCTGACAAGGCGAAACATCGAAAGGAAACATAAAATGCTTAAGGTACTTCCCGTTCAATCTAAAATATCGCAGGAGGAAAATTGCCTGCGCTGCGGCGTAAAATACGATCCCGATCTGCTCTCGTATGCGGCAACAGTTGACGACGAGCTTTGCGGCGTGTCGCAGTTCAAGCTCACCGATAAGGGCGGTATGGTCTATGACATAGCCCCCGTGACCGACACATTTGACTTTGAATCTCTCTTCGTGCTCGGAAGAGGCACGCTCAATTTCATTGACCTCTGCGGCGTTCATTACGCCTATTACCTCGGAGAGATCAAGGACGAGCAGACCGAGCGACTTATCAAGGCGATCGGCTTCTCCAAGACCGAGAGCGGCTCTTACGAGGTCAACCTCGAGGGCTTCTTCACCGATCATTGCCATAAGGATTGATCGATAAGTTAGATTGTGTCAGGCAAGGACGCGATTTTCTCTTCTTTTTTGGAAAAAAGAAGCAAAAAACTTTTAATAAAGGTATAGAAATAGAAATAAGCTTGTGCGCTGATAGATGCACAGGCTTATTTTTGTAAACAGTAATTTTTCTAATGTAGAGTTTTCGGACACCTCACCGGTACCGAAAACTCTTTTTATTTTATTTATAAATTATAAATTATATCCTCACCCATCTCAGCAAGTCATCCTGAGTGAGCGAAGCGAGTCGAACTTTTGGGAGGGTGAGCGTTAATATAGCGA
>JAFVRA010000003.1 GCA_017504545.1 Clostridia bacterium
AAGGAATACATCGTGAACATTCCCGATGAGATCGTGTACTTTGTTTATAAGGAGTGAACGTATGGGGAGCGTTATATTAGTTTGCGGTTTGAATGGCGCAGGCAAAAGTACACTGGCAAAAGCACTTGCTGAAAGATTAAATCTCCGCTTCATTGATATTGAAGATATATACTTTTCTCGTCAAGACAATCCGGATTATCCGTATGAAAAATCCCGTCCTTACGAAGAGGTTGTGTCAATGCTTACAAATATTGTAAATGGTGAAAATGACTTTGTTTTGGCATCGGTAACAGGTAGATTTGGAGATGAATTTATTTCTCATTTGAAGTGTGCAATCTACATTGAAGTCCCCCGTGAGATACGATTGAAGCGAGTGCATGACAGGTCATACATACGTTTCGGTGAGAAAAGTTACGAAGGCGGCGATTATTACGAGCAAGTCATGGCATTTCATGATTTTTGTGCTGCAAGAGATGAGATTTGGTTAACGATTGGCTATCAACTATATGTTGCCCCATATTTAGAGTTGACGGAACATTACCAATAAGCGATAATGTAAATCTGATTGCTAAAAAGTTGAATTCACAGAAGGAGTAATTATGGACTTTGAACAACTTGCAAAAATAGAAAACGAAAGTGAACGTGTAAACAGAACCTATGACATATTCAACGAGGATGCGAGGCTCAATCATTCTAAAGCCGCAAGAGTTGAATTTTTGACTACCGTTCATTACATAGAAAAATACTTGAAAGATGGCGACAAGATACTCGACATCGGCGCAGGCGCAGGTGAATATAGCCTCTACTTTTCACGTAAGGGTTATGCGGTGTCTGCTCTTGAGCTTGCCGATGCCAATATTGCCGCTTTCAAAAAGAAGCTCACACCCGAAGATAAGATTGACCTCGTTCAAGGTAACGCCCTCGATCTCTCTCGCTATGCAGATAAGTCGTTTGATATTGTCCTTCTGTTCGGCCCGCTTTATCATCTCAAAAATGATGCGGACAAGCAGAGGTGTATCGCTGAGGCAAAGCGTGTCTGCAAGGACGGCGGTAAGACCTTCTTCGCCTTTATTTCAAATGACTTTGTTTTTCTGACCGAGTTCGGATACGACGCTAATTATTTCAGCAACGGCGATTACGATAAGGAGACTTTCAAGCTCAACGACTTTCCGTTTGTATTCCACACGGTCGGTGCGGCGAGAAAGCTTCTTGCTGACGGTGGCATAAACGTATTGCACGAGGTAGCATCCGACGGAGCAAGCGAGCTTTTGGCGGAAAGGATCAACGAAATGAGCGACGAGGATTATAAACAGTATCTCCGCTACCATTTCTACATCTGCGAGAAGCCTGAGCTGCTCGGTATGACGAATCATTTACTGTTCGTGGGTGAGAAGAGAATATAATACAAAAAGGACAGAGAACGTTCTCTGGCCTTTTTCGTAGGGGCGATTCACGAATCGCCCGTTTTTATTTTGTTTTTCGGGCGATTCCTGAATCGCCCCTACGAGATCAAGCGATGCCCATGAAAAAACTTTTGGATTTTTATTTTACGCTTGGAAAGAAGAATATTCCACCGACGTCGTTGAGAGGCTCGCTTGAGAGTGAGATAATCTTCTTTTTGTGAGCATTGCAAAACTCTGTTATGCGCTCAGCGTCGGGGTGGGATGATATATCGCCCGTAAAATATACGGTGTCCTCAAGCACGCCCGAGGCGCCCCCGATAAATCCGTAATCGTATCCCTCAAGACGAATTGCCTCGGGTGCGGCGCTTATCAGAAGCGTGTCGCCTCCTGCCGCCTCTGCCGCTCTTGCGATATTCATATCAGCCGTGATTATCGCGCTCTCGCCTACGCTCACCGCCGAGCATTTGGCGTAGCCTTGCTTGGAATCAAGCAGAGCAATTCCCATAGCCGTCGCGTAAGTCTTGATCTCGTCGGACAGGCTGTCGAGGCGGGCGATGATGGCGCTTTTCAGCACGAGCGCGTCAAATGCGACGTCGTGCGGATAGTCGCTTCTTATCTCGGCGTTGCAGGCGACGATCTCGTATCCGAGGCTCTCAAGCGCCTTGAATATATCCTCGGCGACCGATAGATATTCACTTGACGTAAACACCACCTTGCCGACGGGAAGCATGAGCATATCGGCGTGCGAACGCACGGGTGTGGCAAGTCGGGAGTCGCAGGGAAGCGCTCTTGCCGAAAATCCAAGCGCGCGGAGGGCATCGGCTATTTCTTGTGGCGCGTCCTCTCCGAGAAGCGCGAGGGTGTTTTTCTTATCACTCATAGGCTCTCCTTGAAAAAGAAAATAAAAAAGCAGCTTCGTCATTTACGAACCTGCTTTTTATCTTGATCCGCTTTGCCGAGGGCAAATAGGATTCTACCGAGCAATTAAACTCTGGTAACTTTGCCAGAACGAAGGCAGCTTGAGCAAACAGCGATGGTCTTAGGAGTACCGTTGACCATAGCCTTTACCTTGCGGATATTGGGCTTCCAAGTTCTGTTTGTTTTACGATGAGAGTGGGAAACTGCCTGTCCAAAAACAACGCCCTTTCCGCAAACGCAACACTTTGCCATATTGACACCTCCTACAATGCACAAACGCGCATATCTTTATCATTTGATTTATGAACTCATAGAACAGAAATTATTATACCATATTTGAAATGAAATTGCAAGAGTTTTTTTAAAATTTTTTAAAAAAGTTTTTTTGAGGAGATTTTTGCCGAATTCAGCCTCAAATGTTTTCCTCAAGCACGCCAAAGCAGACCTTTCCGTCGGTGTGCTCAAGGCGCACGCGGCGCGTCTCGCTCCTTAATGGAGTGCCGCTCTTGACCGACACCTCAAGGAAATCGTCGGTGTGGCCGTGGGCGTATCCGTCGGAGTAGGTTTCAAAGAGAACCTCGCGGCAGGGGCGCTCGGCTACCTCGCGCTCAAGGAGCGACAGTCGGCTCTCGGCTGCTATTTTTTCAAGAGCGTGCAGTCTGCGGCTCTTTTCCTCGTTCGGTATCTGACATTGCATTTTTGCGGCAGGCGTGCCCTCGCGCTTGGAGTAGGGGAAGATGTGAACCATCAGAAAGCCTGCTTCTGCGACGAAGCGAGCGGTGTCAAAGAAATCCTCCTCGCTCTCCTCGGGGAAGCCGACGATGACATCTGTGGTGAACTTTACGTCAGGAATATACTCGCGCAAAAGATTGATAGCGTTCATCGCCATACGCGAATTGTATTTGCGCTTCATAAGCGCGAGCACCTTGTCGCTTCCACTCTGCAGAGACAGGTGAAAATGCGGCGCAAGGCAGGAGAGAGAGGCTATCTTTTTGACGAAATCGGGGCGTATGAGCGACGGATCGAGCGAGCCGAGGCGCACTCTGCCGATGCCCTCGATCTTGTCTATCCTGCAGAGAATATCAGCAAGGTCAACGCCGCCGAGGTCTTTTCCGTAGGAAGCTGTCTCAATGCCCGTGAGAACTATCTCGCGGCATCCGCCGCGAACGAGCGCGCGAACCTCGTAAAGAAGCTCGTCGGGGTCTTTGGAGCGCACCTTTCCGCGAGCGTAGGGAATAATGCAATAGGTGCATTTGTTTTCGCATCCGTCCTCAATTTTAACGTATGCGCGGGTGCGGTCAAACTTGGTTATAGCCATGCCCTCAAAGCCTGCTTCGTCTATGTCATCTACGAATATCTGCGGCGCGGCGTTCTTTTCTCCTTTTTCAAAGAGAGCGAGTAGAACCTTTGCCGAAAGCAGCTTCTCGGAGTTTCCTATCACGGCGTCAACACCGTCTATAGCCCCGACAGCCTCGGGCGAGGTCTGTGCAAGACAGCCCGTAACGATCACGTAAGCCGACGGATTTTTGGATATTACTCTGCGAATAAATTGTCTCGCCTTTCGGTCGGATTCTGCCGTGACCGTGCAGGTGTTGATAATATACGCGTCGCAGACCGATGAGGGCGGCGCGATCCTTATCCCGTGCTTCTCCAGCTCCTCGGCGATCGCTTCGGATTCATATTGATTTACCTTGCATCCAAGGGTGTATATACCTGCGGTGTATTCTTTGTTCAAGCTCATTTTGCGCTCCCGTGCTTTATACTCTTTAGATATTGTATCACGAAAACGCGCTTTTGTAAATAGCTTTTATCAAAGTGATCTCAGCGTCTTGACTATTCGCTCGCTTGCCGCACCGTCGCCGTATATATCCGAGGGGCGAGCCATAGCGGCGTATTCCTTCTTGTCGTGAAGCAGCACGGTTGCCGCGGCGTAAATATCGTCGCCGCTCGTTCCGACGAGTCGGAGTACCCCCGAGCAGATACCCTCGCCGCGCTCGGTCTCGTTTCTGAGAATGAGCGTCGGCTTGCCGAGAAAGGTCGCTTCCTCTTGGATTCCGCCGCTGTCTGTAAGGATCATATAGCAGCCGCGAAGCAGAGCGTGAAAGCAACCCGTTGATAAGGGCTTGCAGAGCAGGAGATTTTCAATATCGCCAAGTGCTCGGCACGCGCGCTCGGCAATTCTCGGACTTTTATGTACGGGATATACGGCGCAGATATCGGGATTATCCAAAAGCAGATTTTTGATGCCCTCAAAGATCTCCTCAAGCTCGTGCTCGGTGTGCTCGCGTCGGTGGAGCGTGATAAGAAGATAGCGGCGGTCTTTGATAAATTTATCAATCTTGTAATCTATCCTGCCGCTCTCTGTCAGCTTCAGCGTGTCTATGACGGTGTTCCCGACGGTGTGGATGCGATCTCTTGAAATTCCCTCGGAAATCAGCGCGGCGGTAGCCGACTCGGTGGGGGAAAAATGATAGCTTGAGATCAAGCTTATCGCTCGTCTGTTGAACTCCTCGGGAAAGGGCGAGAGAAGATTTCCGCTTCGCAACCCCGCCTCTACGTGTGCTACGGGTATTCCGCGGTAAAACGCCGCGAGAGCGGCGGCAAAGGCGGTGGTAGTATCGCCTTGAATTATTACGGCATCCGGCAAGCAGAGATCAAGAAGCTCGCCAATATTTTTTAGCACTTCACAGGTAAGGTAATCAAGCGTTTGGTCCTCGCGCATCAGCGAGAGGTCGAATTGCGGGTGTATATCGAATTCCTTAAGCACAGAGTCAAGCATCTCGCGATGCTGAGCGGTAACGCAAAGCTTTAGCATAAAGCTTCCGTCAGCCTCAAGCGCTTTTATCAGCGGCATCAATTTGATCGCCTCGGGGCGTGTCCCGAATACTATAAACAGCTTCTTTTTCTTTTGTGTCATATTGACCTCCGTTTTATTTGCTTTAATAATTAATAGTATGCAAGTTGAGGTGAAAATAGCAGAAAAGATGAAAAATGATGAAGCGAAGATAATAAATCCGTTGACATGAGGGCGGCTGTATGGTATAATATACGAGTAAATTTTATCTTTAGATAAAAATCAGGTGCAGATACGTGCATCAGAAAGGGCGGCGGCGTTTATGAGAATTATTACGGTCAAAAAGAACGATGCAGGACAAAGACTCGATAAATTTTTATCCAAGGCGGTAAAGGGCTTGCCGACCTCGATGATGTATAAGCTTATCCGCACCAAGAAGATAAAGGTCAACCGTAAGCGCACAGAGCAGAAGTATATTCTTTGCGAGGGAGATGAGATACAGCTCTTTATCAAGGAAGAATTCTTTGACTCGCCCGAAAAGGACACGAGCGCACTTGAGACTATCACACCTAAGCTCAACATTCTCTACGAGGACGAGAATATAATGCTGCTTAACAAGCGCCCAGGAGTTCTCGTTCACGAGGATAGCGACGCCGGAGAGAACACTCTGATAATGCACGTCAAGGCGTATCTCTGTCAAAAGGACGAATACGATCCGAGGGGTGAGCAATCCTTTGCCCCCGCGCTCTGCAACCGTATCGACCGCAACACAGGCGGAATAGTTATAGCCGCTAAGAACGCCGAAGCTTTGCGCGTGATGAACGAAAAGATCAAGAACAATCAGCTTTCAAAAAGCTATCTCTGCCTCGTTCACGGCGTGCCTAAGAAGCACTATGCCGAGCTTCACGCGTATCTTCGTAAGAACAGTAAGGACAATATGGTAGAGGTCCGAGATACTGAATTTGCAGGCTCAAAGGAGATAATCACTCGCTACAAGGTGCTAAAGAGCTACGGCCAGGAAAGATCACTTCTTGAGGTCGAGCTTGTTACGGGACGAACTCATCAGATAAGAGCGCACATGTCGCATATAGGACACGCTCTGCTCGGAGACGGAAAGTACGGAATCAACCGCGACGAGAGATCAAAGGGCTTTAAATATCAGGCTCTCTACGCCTACAAGCTCTACTTCAAACGCACGGGAGAGGATAACGCGCTTTCTTATCTTGAGGACAAGACCTTCTCGCTTGACAAGGAAGATATATGGTTTTTAAAGGAGTAATCTTTATATGAAATTTTCGCAGATAAGCGACTTTCTGATAAAAAGATCAAGCAGCCCTCTTCGCTTCATTTTTTTGATGCTCGGCGGTGTGCTTACGGGACTTACCTTAGTATTCACGAAGATCGGATTTATTGAGTGGATAACCCTCGTGCCGATGGCTGTGGTTTTGCTTCTGAGAGCCTCTGACAGAAGCGTTAAGCTCCGCTCGCTCTATTTTGACGGCTTTGTGTTTTATTATTCATACTACCTCGTCTGCTACCATTGGTTCATCTATCTCTATCCGCTTGAGTTTATAGACGGAATGACTAAAGGCGCGGCTTTGGCTGTGGTGCTTCTTGCTTGGCTCGGACTCTCGCTTCTTCAGACGCTGATGGGCGGCGTGGTGTTCGTTATGTGCGGCGCTTTGTTCAGATGCCACCTTTGTGAGAGATTTCCGCTGCTTCGCGTTTTCGTTGCTGCGGGCGCGTTTGCCGTGTTTGAATGGTTCCAGACGATAGGCTGGTGGGGAGTGCCGTGGGGCAGACTTCCGCTCGGACAGGCGGAATACCTCGTGGGATTGCAGACCGCCTCTCTCTTCGGCTCTTATTTCGTGACCTTCTTGATCCTTGCAGTAAATCTTCTGCTCGCCTACGTGCTTATCTCCCCCGATAAGCTTAAGATCGGCTGTATCACCGCCGCTTCCTTGCTCGTATTCCAGTACGGTGTTGGCACGTTGCTTTGGTTTACTACCGACGTTACGGTAGGAGAGGAGATAAAGGTATCTTGTATTCAGGGCAACATTTCCTCAAGCGAGAAATGGGATGCCGACAGCAATACAAGAACAAAAGAAACTTACCGTAAATTGATAATCGAGGCGGCAGAGGAGGGCGCAAAGCTCATAATCCTTCCCGAGACCGCATATCCTTACGATATGGATTCGCCGGATCAAACTCTTCTTGAAGAGGAGTTCTGCAATATAGCGCGCAATTATGAGGTTTATCTGCTGGTAGGCGCGTTTACCGTTGAAGGCGAGAAGGACTCGCTCAATTCTATCATCTGCTATACACCCGAGGGAAAGCGCGCCGACAACGTTTATTCGAAGAGGCATCTCGTTCCGTTTGGCGAATACGTTCCGATGCGCCCTCTGATAGAGACGCTTATTCCGCCGCTTGCAAGTCTCGTGCTCAGCTCTGACGACGTAGATGAGGGAGAGGGAAGTAAGATAATGGATGCCGGTGGAATAGGGCTTGGATGCCTTATATGCTTCGACTCAATATACGAGCAGCTCACCTACGAGAGCGTGCGAGACGGCGCCGAGATCATCTGTCTCTCTACCAACGACTCGTGGTTCAGCGATTCTGCGGCGCTTTATATGCATAACGCTCAGGCACAGCTTCGCGCGATAGAAAACCGCAGATACGTGGCAAGAGCGGCAAATACGGGAATCTCTACCGTGATAAACTCTCGCGGAGAGGTAATAGGCGAGCTTGGTCCTCTCGTTGAGGGCAGAGTGACCGCTATCGCTTACGCTAATGACAGTATGAGCCTTTGCACAGTTATAGGAAGCGGCTTTGTATATGCTTTACTCGCTTGTGCGCTCGTTTTAATTGTTGAAAATTTTGTTAACAAAATTAAAATAAATAAAAAAACGAGGGAAATCACTTGACATTGTGACGGTTTTGTGATAGAATTACAGTATCATAAATCTGAAAGGAGTTTTGATTTTATGAAGAACATACTTAGATTTGCAGCAGTAGCAATGGTAGCAATTATGCTCTGTCTCACACTCGCTTCTTGCGGTGGTCCTAACGCTGATCCCGACGATGCTCTTGCAGCACTTAAGGACAACGGCATTTCTTGGGCTGCAAAGGACTCTACGATCATGCCCGGTCTTCTCAAGCTTGCTGGCGTTGACGGCATTGACTGTGTTGTAAGCGGCACAGGTAAGATCGACGACGAGTATGCACACGTAACCATCATTTACTTCGAGGAGAAGGATGATGCTAACGATGCATGGGAAAAGATCCAGGATGAGTCCGAAGATCAGAAGAAAGAGGCTGACGAGGATTCCGAGTGGGTATGCAAGAAGTCCGGAAAGATGATCTATTACGGAACCAAGGACGCTATCAACGCGGCTAAGTAATTGCTTGCAAGACATAAAGATAATATTGATCTTTCATCCCTTACGCGAAAGCGTAAGGGATTTTTCTTGTATAACGAAAACCACGCGATAGTCGCGTGGTTCAAAAGAGGTTAACCGATGAGCAGAAAGCAAATAAAAATTCAGCGAAGAATGACCTTGTGTCAAAGGCTCCCTTGTGTAAAGGGAGCTGTCAGCGAAGCTGACTGA
>JAFVRA010000054.1 GCA_017504545.1 Clostridia bacterium
AAAATTCAAAAAAATTTCACACGTTACCGCCTCAAGTGTTTTTGAAAACTACTTTCCAAAAAAACGCGGCTTCTTTTGCGCGTATCTTAAAATTATTTGACATATCCGCCTTTATGTGATATAATATTAGCGATAAATTTTTTAGGAGCTGTTATGAATCTTTGTGATATAAAAACTATAAAGCAGATAATGGCTATGTTCTCGCTTAATTTCCGAAAGGAATTCGGTCAGAACTTTCTGACAGACAATTTCGTAGTTGAGGATATTGCCGACAACTGCTGTACAGACGCTTCAAGCACGATCCTTGAGATAGGCCCAGGCATAGGCTCGCTTACGAAGGAGCTCTCTGCGCGCTACGAGAACGTCGTGGCGCTTGAGATAGACCACGGTCTTATCCCCGTGCTTAAATACACGCTTGGCGATTGCAGGAACGTCACCGTTATCAACGAGGACGTTATGAAGGCAGACCTTGAGGGCATTCTCGCGCCCTATTTTGAGCGCGGCAAGGTCTCTGTCTGCGCTAATCTCCCCTATTACATCACCACGCCTATCCTTATGAAGCTTCTTGAGTCGGGGCTTCCCTTTGAATACATCACGGTAATGATACAGTCTGAGGTCGCCGACCGTCTCTGCGCCACCCCCGGCGACAAGAACTGCGGCGCTATAACGGCTGTACTCGGCTACTACGGCACTCCCGAGAAGCTCTTTACGGTCACCGCCGACAGATTTATCCCGGCACCCAAGGTGGATTCCTCTGTGGTGCGTATAAAGCTCCACGAGAAGAAGCCCTACGTTCCGATCGACGAGCCGACCTTCTTCCGCACCATTCGCGCGTCATTCGAGCAGCGCAGAAAGACTCTGCCAAACTCGCTCTCCTCGGTCTTCTCCGAGCTTAGCAAGGAAGAGCTGACCGCCGCTATAATCGAGTGCGGACACGACGCAAATATCCGCGGAGAGAAGCTGAGCGTATCGGAATTCGTCGCCCTCTCGGACAAGCTCTACGAGCTTATCAAGGCAAAGCAGTAGATAGCTTTTCGGGACGCCGAGGACGTCGTCCCCTACAAAATTTCTTTTTAATAAACGAATAGCCGACAGACAAAAATCGTCTGTCGGCTATTATTTATTTACTTATAAAGCTCAAGCAGCTTGTCGGTCGCTCTCTCGGCGTACTCCTCGAACTTGCCCTGGTCGCGCAGGTAGAAGAGGATGGTGTATCTGTCGCGCATGATAAGCGCGCGCTTGATGCCGTTCAGAATTACGTCTCTGTCGGTCACCGTGGGGGGAACCTCCATCTTTACGCAGAATTCCTCAACTGCGTCAAAGTAAGGAATGTATTTGTCGATAAGCTCCTTGAGGTGCTCGTCGTCAGTCTCCTCACGGAGCATCTTATACATAATGGCAACGAGTCTCGTTCCCTCGCAGACCTCAAGTCCGTGAAGCTGAGGACGGTTGCCTGCCTCGATGTCGTGAAGCTCCCAGGCGTGAGCGATGATATGCTCAGAGCCCGATGCGGGGCGCGAGTTACCCGTATAAGCCATGCCGAGTCCTGTTACGAGGAAGCCCTCCATAATATTCTTTATGCATTCCTTATCGCGACTTGCAAGGTTGTAGCCGTTGTAAAGGCACTTGTCGGTCGCGTCTATAACGTCCTTTGCGATTTTCTCGCAGAAATACTCGCCGGAATAGTCGCGCGCAAGCTCCCAGTCGAGAATGCCGATGTACTTACCGAACATATCGCCGATACCCGCGAGCATCATCTTGTAGGGGGGCGTCCTTGAGGATATCGAGGTCGCCGATGACGTACTTCGGGGTGGTAGCCTGAACGGTGCTCTTGGAGCCACTGTGAAGGAAGGGCGTTCCTGAGGAAGCGTAGCCGTCCATCGAGGGAGCGGTGGCAACGATACCGTAGGGCAGCTGCAGGCGGTAGCTTGCGAGTCTGCAGGAATCGTTAACGGTACCCGAGCCGACTGCAAGAATGAAGTCGGGCAGATCGGAATAAGCGAAGAAGTTGGGCTTAGCACCCGGATCGTTTGCAAAGAGAACTATCTTTCCAAGAGTTTCAACGTTGGGAAGCACTACCTCTCCGTCAAGCACGAGAGTACGGTGATGCTTGCCGCACGCCTTGAGTATCTCCTCTACCTGCTTTCCTGCCGCGCGGTAGGTATTCTCGTCGGCAACGACGTATATCTTGTTGTAATCCTTAAGTATCTCGGGTATTTTATTGAGCGCGCCCGAGGATATCTCGTATCCCTCAAGCGGAGCTCTGTGCTTACCCATAGCACAGCTACATTCAAATTCTATCATTTCAACTGATCCTCCTTATCACAAAGTGCCGCTCCGATAACCGTCGCAAACTGAGAGCGCTCGGGGATTATGAAGCGCACGCCGAACATGTGCTCAAGTCCCTCGAATACGTCAGCCACCGCCTTGATAGCGGTAAGGTTACCCGTCAGCACTACGTTTTTAATATTAAAGCTTCTTGCCGCGAATACCGCAAGCATCGCTATAGTTTCTCCGACCATATTGGCAATTCCGAGCGCTATGTCGTTCTGACTTGCCATATCCGAAAGCTTGCCAAAATTCGACGCCGTTATCTCGTCGTTTATCTGGAAGTTGTTGTCGCTCGTAAGATCCTTGATCCTCAGATCCACGTTTGAGAGATCTCCACCCTCGCAGAGCTGCTCGAGATGCTCGATGGTGTCAACGCCTATCATCTTCCTTGAAAGGCCGAGCAGAGTTCCGCCTCCGACTCCCGTGCCGCCGAGATATTTGGTGACCGTTACGTCTCCCTCTCGCTTGGAATGCATAAGCGCCGTACCCGTGCCCATACTCACGACGATCGCCTCGTCAAGCCCCGAGAGATAAAGTCCACCGTTACCAACGCAACGGAACTCGGACACCTTCTCGCACTCAAGCGAATAAAGCGGCTTATCTATAAAGGAAGCGCCAACGCCCGTCATCAGAACTCGATCTATATCCTTAAGCTCAATGCCGTTCTGCATCGTGAACTTTCCAAACGCGCCGTACACCGAGGTGATAGCATCGGTCGCGCGCACGAAGATAGGCTCGATAAGCGTCTGCTCCGCTCCGTCCGAGCGAAGTCCCACGATCTTTGTCGTGCTTCCTCCTATGTCTATTCCTATTACTGTTCTCATCCTTTTTTCCTCCGAAATACGAGAAAATTATTCTGACGCAAACATTATAACATATTATTGAAAAAAAATCAATAATGTGCTATAATATTAAAGCAGATTATTTTTCAGAGGTGTAATATGGAATTCAAGAATCCCAATACAGACGTGATCAAGGACAAAAAGCTCTATATCTTCGATATGGACGGAACTATATACCTTGGCGGAATCCCCTTTGATTTTGCCAAGAGATTCATCAAAAATCTCCGTGCGAGCGGCAGACGCGTGCTGTTTTTCACAAACAACGCATCTCACACCTCGCCCTTCTACTTAAAGAAGCTCGAGCGCCTCGGCTTTGAGCCGAGCGAGGACGAGATAATGACCTCGGGCGACGTTACGCTTGAGTATCTCAATAGATACAGAGCGGGAAAGTCAGTATATATGGTAGCCACCGACGAGCTCGTTGAGGAATACGCCGCAAAGGGCATAAAGCTCGTCAACGGCGAGAGTGACCCCGAGAGTGCGGATATAGTTATCACGAGCTTTGACACCACTCTTACCTACGAGAAGCTCAATATCGCCTGCAGACTTATCAGAAACGGCGCGGAGTATCTCTCCACCCACCCCGACTTCAACTGCCCCACCGAGAACGGCTTTATCCCCGACAGCGGCGCTATCGCGGCTCTCGTTACGGCATCTACGGGCAAGACTCCCACTTATTTCGGCAAACCCTATAAGGAAACTATCGAGATGATAGGAGAGGCTACCGGCTTTGACAACTCCGAGATGTGCATCTTCGGAGACAGACTTTACACCGACATCGCGCTCGGCAAGAGCTTTGGTGTTACCTCTGTTCTCGTGCTTTCGGGCGAGACCACCGAGGAGGACGTTGATGCAGCACTCCCGAAGGACAAGCCCGATTTTGCCTTCGCATCTCTTGACGACGTTGACAAATTGATGTTCTGAAAAATCTATCGCTATTTTACCCTGACGAAAGGAGAAGGCTATGGCTTTTGATGCGGGAATGCTCCGCTGCACGCTCTCTGAGCTGCGTAAGACCGCGCTTGGCGCAAGAATAGAAAAGGTATATCAGCCCGAGAGAGACGAGATCCTGCTTCAGATGCGAAGCTTTGAGGGCGGCAAGAGACTGCTTATCAATGCAGGCTCAAATAACGCGCGTATAGGCTTTTGCGAGATACCCAAGGAAAATCCGCAAAATCCGCCTATGTTCTGTATGCTGCTTCGCAAATATCTTCAGGGCGCGAAGCTTGTTGAGATAGAGCAGGCGGACTTTGACAGAGTCGCGTTTCTCGGCTTTGACACGCGCGACGAGATGGGCTTTGAGTGTCGGCGCTATCTTATCGCCGAGCTTATGGGAAAATACAGCAACCTCATCTTTGCCGACGGAGACAAGCGCATAATCACCGTGCTTCGCACCACCGACTTTTCGTTTGACAGCGTGCGGCAGCTCATTCCGGGTATGGTCTATTCCCTGCCCTCTGCGGACAAGATCAACCCGAGATATATAACTCAAGAGGATTTTCTCTCGCTTATCGAGAACGCTCCGCGCGAGCGCGCCTGCGACAAGCTTATCGTAAGCAGCTTTATGGGAGTCGCACCCGTGGTTGCGCGAGAGATAGTCTATCGCGCTACGGGACACACCGATACTCCCGTCGGCTACTGCTTTGCCGACGATCTCTGGAGAGAGTTTGAGAGATTTCAGAGTATTCTCAACAGTGAGGATTTCTCGCCCTGCCTGATACTTAACGGCGAGGAGATAGTTGAATACTCCTTCCTCCCGATAGATCAGTACGGATCTTACGAAAGGCGAGATTTTGAGAGCGCGGGCGCTCTGCTCGACGCCTATTTTGCAAGTCGCGACAACAAGCAAAGAGTTCATCAGCGCGCCTCGGATATTCTCAAGCTGCTCACCAACGCCGAGGCGAGAATAAGAAAAAAGCTTGAGCTCCAGCGCACCGAGCTTAGCGAGTGCGACGAGGGCGAGAAATACAGAAAATACGGCGATCTCATCACGGCAAATCTCTACAGACTGCCGCAAAAGACGAGTATTGCCGAGCTTGAGGACTACGAGGAGATGGACGAGGAGGGCAACTGCCCCACGCTTCGCATCGAGCTTGACTCGCGCCTCTCACCCTCTGCCAACGCGCAGAGATTTTACAAAAAATACGCCAAGACCAAGACCGCGAGAGTTGAGCTCGCGCGCCAGATAGAGCTTGGCGAGGGCGAGCTTGAATATATCTACACCGTATTTGAGGCGCTGACGAGAGCCGAATCCCCCGCGGATCTTATGGAGATACGCGACGAGCTCTACCGCTCGGGCTACGCTTCAAGAATGAAGAGCTACGCTTCACACAAGCAGAAGGCTCCCGTAGTGATGCAGTTCGTCACCCCCGACGGAATGAGAGTGCTTTGCGGAAAGAACAACCTGCAAAACGAGTATATCACGCATAAGCTCGCCGAGAAGCACGACTATTGGTTTCACGCAAGGCAGACCCCCGGCTCTCACGTTCTGCTCGTTACCGAGGGACGCGAGCCGACAGACCTCGATTTCACCACCGCCGCAGAGATAGCCGCGCATTATTCAAAGGCTGAGGGAGCGAACATCGGCGTTGATTATCTGCTCGCAAGACATATAAAGAAGCCTGCAGGCTCTAAGCCGGGATTCGTTATATATCACACCAACTGGACGGCGTACGTTACGCCCGACGCCGAGAAAATTGCGGCAATGAGAGTAAAATAACAGACAGTAAAAATAAAAAACGCTCCGACGGCAGATTTCCCATGGATCTGCCGTCGGTTTTTTTATAATATTTATAATATTTATATTATATTTTATTGACAAAGTAAGAATATTGTAGTAAAATAGAAAGCGTATGATTTTTTAGTGACTTATATTGGTAAGGAGGCGAAAACACAGTGATTTTCGGCAAACACGTCAACCGATATTACCTTCGATACGCGCCGTTGCTCCTGCTCGGCTCGTTCGCACTTTTGTTGGTTGACTATATGCAGCTGGTCATCCCCAAGCTCTACCGCATCGTCATAAACGGTATTAAGACCGGACAGGTAGAGATGGACGGTGCTGTTCACAGCTTTGATATGGAATTTCTTCTCGACGAGGTCTGCCTTCCCCTGCTCTTCGTAATACTCGGTATGGTAGTGGGAAGATTTTTATGGCGCGTATGCTTCTTTGGCGCGGGCATCAAGCTTGAGTCCGATCTGAGAAGCCGTATGTTCGATCGTTGCAAGGATCTCTCGCAGGAGTATTATCAAGTAAACAAGGTCGGCAATCTTATGTCCTTCTTTACCAATGACCTTGATACTATCCAGGAATGCTTCGGCTGGGGAATTATGATGTTCCTTGACGCCGCGATACTCGGCGTGATGTCCTTTATCGAGATGTTCAGTATGAACAAGGCGCTCACGCTCTTCTCTATGATACCTATGGTATTTCTGCTCGTCTGCTCGCTTATCGTGGGCAAGTATATGGGCGAGAAGTGGGAGAAGCGTCAGGAGGCGTTCTCAAGACTTTCGGATTTCTCTCAGGAGACCTTTGCGGGAATTGCCGTTATCAAAGCGTTCGTTAAGGAAACTCACGAGCTGCTTGAGTTCAAGAAGCTCAGCAAGAAGAACGAGGACATCAACGTAAGCTACACCAAGCTCTCTATGATGCTTCACGTCTCGCTCACTCTCTTCATCGAGTCTATCACCTGCGTTATCCTCGGATACGGCGGCTACCTTGTATGGAACAGCACGCTTGATGCGGGAAGCCTCGTTGAGTTCATCGGCTACTTTACGACTATAATCTGGCCTGTTATGGCTATCTCCGAGCTTATCGGTATGCACGCGCAGGGTAAGGCGTCTCTCAAGAGAATAAGCGAGCTGCTCGACGCGAAGCCTGCCGTTACCGACAGAAAGGGCGTTGGCTTTGCAGGTGAGATCAAGGGCGACATCGAATTCAGAGATCTTTCTTTCGTATATCCCGACGGAAACGAGGAGGTGCTCTCTGACGTATCCTTCAAGATAAATGCAGGCGAGAACGTCGGTATCATAGGAAGAACGGGCTCGGGCAAGACCACCCTCGTTGACCTGATACTTCGCACCTACAACGTTCCCGACGGCACTCTCTTTATTGACGGCAAGGACGTAAACGACATTCCGATCAAGGAGGTTCGCGCCGCCGCGGCTTACGTTCCTCAGGACAACTTCCTTTTCTCCGATACCATTGAGAACAACATCGCGTTTGCTACCGACAACGCCGATCTCGAGGGCGTTATTGAGGCGGCAAAGATGGCTGACGTTCACGAGAATATCGACGAGTTCCCCGAAAAGTACTCAAGCGTTCTCGGCGAGCGCGGCGTTACCGTCTCGGGCGGACAGAAGCAAAGAATATCCATCGCTCGCGCGCTGATGAAGAACGCCTCTATTCTCATTCTTGACGACTCGGTTTCTGCCGTTGACGTCAACACCGAGAAGGCGATACTCGGAAATCTCCGCACGATGCGTAAGGGCAAGACCACCATTCTCATCGCTCACCGTATAAGCACGGTTGAGAATATGGACAAGATCATCTATCTTGAGGGCGGCAGAGTAAGCGCGTTCGGCACTCACTCCGAGCTTTACGCTTCCTGTGAGAGCTACCGCAACCTCGTTGAGCTTCAGCGTCTTGACGACGCCGGCGAGGATGCTCCGACAAAGGAGGTGAGCGCAAATGCATGAGTGGTATCCTATTCTGATACTTGGCGCCATCATCGGCGTGTTTACCGCTATCTTCGTTTTTGCCTACGTCTTTATGAAGGACAAAAAGGAAGCGGTAGGCTTCGACAGAAATATGAAGGACGGCGAGATAATCAAGCGCCTGCTCGTATATGCGAAGCCCTATACCAAGAGCTTTATCGTAGTCTTCGTGCTTATGATTGTATCTATCGCGCACGAGATCATCTCTCCGCTTATTATGGGTAATCTCGTTGAGACGATAGGCAACAAGGACGGATTTGAGCTCTCTTATCTCTTCTACGCTATCATAACCTACGTTATCATCCTCGTAGTATCTCTCATCTCGACCTACGTTCAGTCTATCATTCTTCAGAAGACCGGACAGCGCATAGTTTCTAATATGCGTGAGGACCTTTACGAGCATATATCCTCGCTCTCGCACGATCAGCTCAATAAGATCCCCGTAGGAACGCTCGTAACGAGAGTTACCAACGACACGAACTCCATCTCGATAACCTTTACGAATATCATCGTAAATCTTCTCAAAAACTGCTTTATCATCCTCGGCGTGCTTGCGGCTATGCTTATGCTCAACTACATGCTCACGCTTATGGTGCTCTGCTTCGTTCCCTTCGTAGTTATCTTCGCGTTCGTCTTCCGCAAATTCTCGCGTAAGGCGCACAGAAAGGTAAAGAACGGAACCACAGATATCAATATCTTCCTCTCGGAAAACCTCTCTGGAATGAAGATTATCCAGATATTCAACCGCGAGCAGAGAAAGAAGGACACCTTTGAGGAGAAGAACCAGACGCTGAGGAAAGCAAAGCTTGGTCAGATGTTCGTCTTCGGTATATTCAGACCTATGGTCTATATGCTCTATATCTCCTCGGTGCTCTGCCTCTTCTATCTCGGAGCGCGCGGATATATCGAGGATTGGTCCTTCCTCGGACAGACTATCACGAGCGGTATCATAGTTTCGTTCTATTCCTATATCAACAAGTTCTTCAACCCGATACAGAACCTTGCCGAGCAGTTCAACAGACTTCAGGCGGCGTTTGCTTCGGCTGAGAAGATATTCACCATCCTTGACATCAAGCCTGAGGTAGTTGACGAGCCCGATGCTATCGAGGTAGATCACATTGAGGGCAACATCGAATTCCGCAACGTATCCTTCGCGTATATTCCGGGTGAATGGGTGCTTAAAAACGTATCCTTCAAGGTAAACGCAGGCGACACGGTGGCGTTCGTCGGAGCGACGGGAAGCGGAAAGACCACTATCCTCTCGCTCATCTGCCGCAACTACGACATTCAGGAGGGACAGATCCTTATTGACGGTATCGACATCAAGAAGATAAAGATCTCCTGCCTACGCCGCCATTTCGGTCAGATGCTTCAGGACGTATTTCTCTTCTCGGGAACTATCCGCTCGAACATCATCCTCGGCCTTGAGAACGTTGACGACGCCGAGATAATGAAGTCCTGTGAATACGTCAACGCCGACAAGTTTATAAACAAGCTTGAGGGTGGTCTTGACGAGGTAGTAAGAGAGAGAGGAAACAACTTCTCTGCAGGTCAACGTCAGCTCCTCTCCTTTGCGCGTACGATAATCCACAAGCCCTCGGTAATGATACTTGACGAGGCGACTGCCAACATCGACACCGAGACTGAGGTTCTTATTCAAGATTCGCTTGAAAAGATGATGAACATAGGCACTATGCTTATGGTCGCTCACCGTCTCTCGACTATCCAGCACGCTGACAACATCATCGTGCTCTCGCACGGCGAGATCATCGAGCAGGGTAACCACGCAGAGCTGCTCAAGCAAAAGGGCAAATACTATCAGCTCTACAACCTGCAATACACCAAGGAAAAGCTCCAAAAGGGCAACTCTTAAAATTCAAAGCATCTCTCTGTCGGCAGGTAGAGAGATGCTTTATTTCATATCAGCGATCATATTGATGAATAGATTTCAATAAATATGCATATTTTTTCAAAAAAACATAAAAAAACTGAAAAAAATTAAAGGATTTTACTTGGCAAAAACGCAATTTTGTGCTATACTGTATGATATATTAGTTTAATTATTATGATCACTACTATTAAATCTTTTGGAAGGAAGCTACCCGATATGCCAATTACAGATTTTTTGGAAAGAAACGCCAAGATATATCCTAACGATACTGCCCTCGTGGAGATCAATCCGGAGAAGCAACCTAACTGTCAGATGACCTGGCGCGAATTCAACCTCATAGACACTGCCGCTGAGGGCGAAAAGTATCGCCGCGAGATCTCGTGGCGCGAATTTGACGTCAAGGCTAACCGCTTTGCAAATCTCCTCTTCACAAGAGGAATAAAGAAGGGCGACAAGGTCGCTATCCTTCTTATGAACTGCCTTGAGTGGCTCCCTATCTATTTTGGAATACTCAAGACAGGAGCTCTCGTTGTTCCGATGAACTACAGATACTCCTCAGACGAGATAAAATACTGCCTTGACCTCGCCGACGTGCGCATGCTCGTGTTCGGTCCCGAGTTTATCGGCCGTATCGACGCTATCACTGACGAGATCTCGGAAAACATCGACGACTTTTTCTTCGTTGGAAACGCAGCCGACACCCCTGCGTACGCCGACAACTACGCCGAGATGACCTACTACTGCTCGTCCACAGTTCCACCCGTGGAGCTTCGCGACGAGGACGACGCTGCTATATACTTCTCCTCGGGAACAACAGGATTTCCTAAGGCGATACTTCACAGACACAAGGCACTCGTATCCTCCTGCTACACCGAGCAGAAGCATCACTCGCAGACCAAGGACGACGTTTTCCTCTGCATTCCTCCGCTCTACCACACGGGCGCAAAGATGCACTGGTTCGGATCTCTGCTCTCGGGCGGCAAATCGGTGCTCCTCCGCGGCGTAAAGCCCGAATGGGTGCTCCAGACCGCGTCTGACGAAAAGGCTACGATAGTATGGCTGCTCGTTCCGTGGGTTCAGGACATTCTCGACAGCATCGACAGGGGCGACGTGAAGCTTGAGGACTACACTCTCTCGCAGTGGCGACTTATGCACGTTGGCGCTCAGCCCGTTCCTCCCTCTCTTATCAAGCGTTGGAAAAAGCAGTTCCCCACCCACGACTACGATACCAACTACGGTCTTTCCGAGTCTATCGGTCCCGGTTGCGTACACCTTGGGGTTGAAAACGTACATAAGGTAGGCGCTATCGGCAAAGCGGGCTATCTTTGGGAGACCAAGATACTCGACGAAAACGGCAACGAGGTCGCTCGTGGCGAGGTCGGTGAGCTTGCGGTCAAGGGTGACGGCGTTATGAAATGCTATTACAAGAATCCCGAGGCGACCGACGAGATACTTAAGGGCGATTGGCTGCTCACGGGAGACATGGCTAAGGAGGACGAGGATGGATTTATCTATCTCGTTGACCGTAAGAAAGACGTTATAATCAGCGGCGGCGAGAATCTCTACCCCGTTCAGATAGAGGATCACCTCCGCGCTTATGAAAAGGTCAAGGACGTTGCGGTCATCGGTCTTCCCGACAAGCGCCTTGGCGAGATAGCCGCGGCTATCATCGAGGTCAAGGAAGGTATGGAGTGCAGCGAGGACGAAATAAACGAGTTCTGTTCCACTCTTCCCAAATACAAGCGTCCGAGAAAGGTAATATTCGCGACTGTTCCGAGAAATCCCACAGGAAAGATCGAAAAGCCCAAACTTCGCGCTATCTACTGCGGCGGAAGTTTGGTTGAAGCACAAATAAAAGGTTAAAACCCCAAGCATCTACCAGGAGAAATATCATGCTCACAGCTAAAATTTTCACAGGCATTCTTATCGTCTGCTTCTTCTCTCTTATGATAGGCGTCGGCATCTACTGCCGCCGTCACGCCACAAACGTTGACGGATTCGTCCTCGGCGGTCGCTCGGTAGGCCCTTGGCTCACCGCGTTTGCCTTCGGAACGTCCTACTTCTCCGCCGTTATCTTCGTTGGATATGCCGGACAGTTCGGATGGAACTTCGGCGTCGCTTCGACCTGGATAGGCCTTGGAAACGCCTTTATCGGTTCGCTTCTCGCCTGGAACATCCTCGGCAGACGTACTCGCCTTATGACTCAGGAGCTTAACTCCAAGACGATGCCCGACTTCTTTGAGAAGCGTTACGGCTCAAAGGCTCTCAAGATAGCCGCTTCGGCAATCGTATTTATATTCCTCATTCCCTACACCGCGTCTCTCTACAACGGACTCTCCAGCCTTTTCGGAATTGCCTTTGAGGTTCCCTATTGGGCGTGCATTCTCGTTATGGCAGTTCTCACGGGACTTTACGTTGTGTTCGGCGGCTATATGGCAACGGCTATCAACGATTTTATTCAGGGCGTTATAATGCTTGCCGGCATCGTAGTGGTGATAGTCAGCGTGCTTATGCAGAACGGCGGACTTATCGGCTCTATGGAGGCGCTCGCGCTCTCGGATAACGGTGGATGGGAATATACCTCGTTCTTCGGCCCCGATCCGATTGCTCTGCTGACTGTAGTCCTTCTCACCTCTCTCGGCACCTGGGGACTTCCTCAGATGATAGGCAAATTCTACTCTATCTCCAACGAGGCGGCTATCAGAAAGGGCACTCTTATCTCCACCTTATTTGCCATAATCGTCGCAGGCGGATGCTACTTCCTCGGCGGCTTTGGCAGACTCTTCGTAACTCCCGAGGAGGTAGCCGCAAAGGGATTTGACTCTATCGTTCCCTCGATGCTCTCTACCCTCTCGCCCTACGTGATCGGAATAGTTATCGTGCTGGTGCTCTCGGCATCCATGTCTACTCTTTCCTCACTCGTTCTCACCTCGGCATCCACTCTCGCACTTGACGTCTTCGTTCCCTTCTCCAAAAAAGAGGTATCCGAGAAGAAAAAGCTCCTGCTCGTCCGTATCCTCATAGTGTTCTTCATAGCCCTCTCTGCTGTGATCGCTATACTCAAGGATACCATCTGGTCTGACTTCGTATTCATCGCACAGATGATGGGCGTATCCTGGGGCGCACTTGCGGGCGCATTCCTCGCCCCCTTCCTCTACGGTCTGTATTGGAAGAAGGCAACAAGACCTGCCGTATGGGCATCCTTTGCCTTCGGCGTTGGAATTATGATATTCCAGCTCGTCGTATCTATGGCAAAGATCTCTCTCCCCGGAGCATTCCTTGGATTTGTATTCAAGAATTCTCTATCCTCCGGCGTATGCGCTATGATCGGCGGACTTATCATAGTTCCGATAGTTTCTCTCCTTACGCAGAAGCGCAAGCCTGACGGCGTGGATCAGCTCTTTGAATGCTACAAGGTCACCCATACAGTTCCCGCAAAGAGCTCTCTCAATGAGGACTGATAAAACGAAAATTCAACTTTTATAATAAAGGCGGTTAAAAACAATGAAAAAGCTTATGTTGGGAAACGAGGCGGTCGCTCGCGGAATGCTTGAGGCAGGCTGCAGCATCGTATCCTCTTATCCCGGAACACCCTCAACAGAAATAACCGAGTACGCGGCAAAGTACGACGAGATCTACTGTGAATGGGCTCCTAACGAAAAGGTAGCCTGCGAGGTAGCCTTCGGCGCGTCGCTTGCAGGCGCGAGAAGCGCTTGCTGTATGAAGCACGTGGGACTCAACGTGGCGGCAGACCCGCTGTTTACTCTTTCTTATACCGGCGTTAACGGCGGTCTCGTTCTCTGCGTTGCCGACGACCCCGGAATGCACTCCTCTCAGAACGAGCAGGATTCAAGACATTACGCAAAGGCAGCTAAGCTCCCTATGCTCGAGCCCTCCGACGCCGTTGAGGCTAAGGAATTTACTAAGCTCGCATTCGCGCTCTCCGAGGAATACGACACCCCCGTTATCCTCCGCACCTGCACGAGAATCGCTCACTCACAGTGCAGCGTTGAGCTTGAAGAGCCTATTGCGGCAGTAAAGAAGGAATACGTAAAGAATCCCCAGAAATACATAATGGCGCCTGCAAACGCCATCCGCAAGCACCCCGTAGTTGAGGAAAGAACGGCAAAGCTCGTCGCTCTCGCTGAGAACACCGAGCTTAACAAGGTCGAGTACGCCGAGGGCTCATCTCTCGGTATCATCACCTCGGGTACCTGCTATCAGTACGTCAAGGAGCTTTACGGAGACAGCGTTTCCGTCCTCAAGCTCGGTCTTGTAAATCCCCTTCCCACGAAGCTTATCCTTGATTTCGCTTCTCGCGTTGACAGACTCGTAGTCATTGAGGAGCTTGATCCGGTCATAGAAAACCACTGCAAGTCGCTCGGACTTAGCGTTGACGGCAAGAACATCTTCCCCATCTGCGGAGAGTTCTCTCAGTCTCTTATCGCTAAGGTAATGGGACTTGAGGCAAAGGAATACGTTATCCCCGAGGAGAGCGCTCCCGTCCGTCCTCCCGTAATGTGCGCGGGCTGTCCTCACAGAGGTCTCTTCTACGTTCTTGCAAAGAAGAAGATCACCGTTCTTGGAGACATCGGATGCTACACGCTCGGCTCTGCCGCTCCCCTTAACGCTATCGACTCTGTTCTCTGCATGGGCGCGTCGGTATCAGGACTCCACGGCTTTAACAAGGCGTCGGGCGCAGAGGCAGAAAAGAAGACTGTCGCAGTTATCGGCGACTCCACCTTTATGCACTCGGGTATGACAGGACTTGCGAATATCGCCTACAACGGCACGAATTCCACAGTTATCATCGTTGACAACTCTATTACGGGTATGACGGGACACCAGCAGAACCCCACCACGGGCTACAACATCAAGGGCGATCCCGCAACTAAGATAGATCTTGAGGCTCTCTGCCACGCTCTCGGCATCAACAGAGTGCGCGTGGTCGATCCTTACGATCTCAAGGCTACCGAGAAGGCTATCGTCGAGGAGATAGCGGCAGACGAGCCGTCTGTTATCATCTCTCGCAGGCCCTGCGCGCTTCTCAAGTACGTCAAGGCTAAGCCCGCTCTTACTATTGAGGCAGACAAGTGCCGCACCTGCAAGGCTTGTATGAAGCTCGGATGCCCTGCCATCAGCATCAAGAACGGCAAGGCAGTGATCGACGCTACACTTTGCGTAGGCTGCGGAATCTGTCAGCAGCTTTGTGCATTCGGAGCAATAGGAGGTGGCGAAAATGAGTAATAACACCAAAAATATTATGATAGTCGGCGTGGGCGGTCAGGGCTCTTTGCTCGCAAGCAAGCTGCTCGGCAGACTTCTTTGCAACGAGGGATACGACGTTAAGGTCTCCGAGGTACACGGAATGAGCCAGAGAGGCGGAAGCGTAGTTACCTACGTCCGCTACGGCGACAAGGTATATTCCCCCATCATTGATAAGGGCGAGGCAGACTTTATAGTTTCCTTTGAGAAGCTTGAGGCACTCCGCTACGCTCCTTATCTGAGAAAGGGCGGCAAGATAATCGTCAACTCTCAGGAGATCGATCCGATGCCTGTCATTACGGGCGCGGCTGAATATCCGCACGAGGCGCTCGAGCATCTTTCGGCTCTCGGCGTTGACGTTGACTGCATCGACGCGCTCACACCTGCACTCGAGGCAGGCTCGGCTAAGGCTACCAACATCGTTCTTATGGGACGCCTCTCCAAGTGCCTTGATATAGACAAAGACAAGTGGATAGCCGCACTTAAGGAGAGCGTTGCGCCTAAATTCGTTGAAATGAATATCAAAGCCTTCGAGCTCGGAAGAGCCTGAGACGATAAATTACTCTAAGCAACCAACAGAAAGAAGGATACCAAATGGAAAAGAGAAAGTATTATCAGCCGGAAATAGAAACGATGCCGGTTGAGGAGATCAAAAAGCTGCAATCCGAGAAGCTCGTAGCACAGGTACAGCACGTTTACGCGCACGTTCCCTACTACCGCGATCTTATGGACAAGAAGGGCGTTCGCCCCGAGGATATTCACGGAATTGAGGATCTGCACAAGCTTCCCTTTATCGAGAAATCCGATCTTCGCGAGACATATCCCTACGGCATGCTTGCAGTTCCGCTTGAGGACTGTGTGAGAATTCAGTCGACCTCGGGTACTACAGGCAGACGAGTTATAGCTTATTACACTCAGAACGACATAAATCTTTGGGAGGACTGCTGTGCGCGCGCACTCATCGCGGCAGGCGCAGACAAGGAGGACGTAGTTCAGGTAAGCTACGGCTACGGACTTTTCACGGGCGGCCCCGGTCTTAACGGCGGCTCTCACAAGGTTGGATGCCTTACGCTTCCCATGTCCTCGGGCAACACCGAGCGACAGATACAGTTCATGACCGACCTCAAGGCAACGGTGCTCTGCTGTACTCCCTCCTACGCCGCTTACATAGGCGAGAACCTCAAGGAAATGGGCTACACACCCGACACCATTCCGCTCAAGGCAGGTATCTTCGGCGCTGAGCCCTGGACTGCTTCTATGCGTAAGAATATCGAGGAAACGCTCGGCATCAAGGCGTACGACATCTACGGACTTACCGAGATCTCGGGCCCCGGAGTATCCTTTGAATGCTCCGAGCAGGGCGGTATGCACGTCAACGAGGACCACTTTATCGCGGAGATAATCAATCCCGAAACAGGCGAGCCTCTCCCCGACGGTGAGAAGGGCGAGCTCGTATTCACCTGTCTTGACAAGGAAGCCTTCCCGCTTCTCCGCTACCGCACGAGAGATATCTGCGTGCTCAACCGCACCCCCTGCTCCTGCGGAAGAACTCACGTTCGTATGTCGAAGCCCATGGGCAGAAGCGACGATATGATGATCATCCGCGGCGTTAACGTATTCCCCTCTCAGATAGAGGCAGTCCTTCTCAACGAGGGCTTCTCGCCCAACTATCAGATAAAGCTCGGCAGAGTCAACAACAACGACACCTTTGACGTTTACGTTGAGCTTCCCCCCGAGCAGTTTGACGACTCGGTCAAGAATATCGCCGCTAAGGAAAGCTCTCTCAAGGATGCACTCCGCAGCATGCTCGGTATCGGCCCTGCCGTTCACCTCGTAGCTCCCAAGACCATCGCGCGCAGCGAGGGTAAGGCTGTAAGGATCATCGACGAGCGTAAGCTCCACGATTGATGCACCTCAAAAACGAAAGGAGAAATAATATGGGAATCAAACAGGTATCCGTATTCGTAGAAAATAAAAAGGGATCTCTGCACGAGATCACCGATCTTCTCGCAAAGGCAAATATCGACCTTCGCTCTATGTGCATCGCAGATACCAGCGATTACGGCATCGTCCGTATGATCGCTGACGACTCCGAGAAAGCGATGAGAGTGCTTAGCGAGGCAGGACACACCGCCAATATCCGCGAGGTAACGGCGTTTGCCGTTCCCGACGAGCCGGGCGGACTTGCAAAGGCGCTCAATCTGCTTGAGAGCAACGGCGTGAACATCGAATATCTCTACGCGCTCGTTACGACCGAGACAGATAAGGCGTACACCGTGCTCCGCACCGACGACAGCGCTAAGGCAGAGGCAGTTCTCGCCGCAAGCAACATCGAGCTCCTCGACGAGAAGCACATATAATTTTCAGCGTTTTTCGCTCAAATACATGTATCGGCAGAGGAATTTTCTCCTCTGCCGATTTGTGCTATAATGGAATGGGTGATGGAAATGGATAAAGAAAAAGAAATTCCGAGAAGAAAAGAGCTTCGCATAAAGCAATACGATTACAGCTCTACGGGTGCATATTTTATTACCATCTGCATCAAAGACAGAAAGCAAATACTTTCGGATATAATTAAACCGGTAGGGGTCGGCGCCCTCGACGACCCTAAAATACGGTTGACAGCAATAGGCAAAATCGTAGAGAAGAATTTATTGTCAAGCGAAAATATATCAGGCGTAAAGATAGACAGATACGTAATAATGCCAGACCATATACACGCGATTATTCTTCTTGATAGCGATAAATATGCAGATGCTTCAAAAGGGTCGTCGAGGGCGCCGACCCCTACCAACGAAATGTTGCCGCATATCGTTTCTACCTTTAAGAGATTTTGTAATAAAGAACTCGGAAATAATATTTTTCAACGCGGATATATTGAACATATTATTCGCGACAGGGAAGATTATGAAACGCGAACCAAATATATTTACGAAAACCCTACTCGCTGGTATTACGATGAATTATACACAGAAGAATAGAAATTTTATATAAAAACCAAAATACAGCAGAGACGTTGTCTCTGCTGTATTTTTATGTTCTTTTTAATATCTTGCCTAAAACAAAGCAGACGAGGAATGCAGCGATGTCAACTATCGCGATGGTAGGTCCTACGGGGGTTGAGGCGAGAATCGCCACTATGATTCCAAAGACCGCGCAGGCCGTGGATACGCACGCCGAGAGCAAAACCGTTCCCTTGAATGTCCTTGAGAGGCGCATTGCCGCGAGCGCGGGGAAAATTATGAGCGCCGAGGTCAGAAGTGAGCCGACGAGATTCATCGCAAGCACGATGATCACCGCCGTTATTACGGCTATGATAAGGTTGTAGAGCGACGCTTTGACACCGCTTGCAGATGCAAAGCTCTCGTCAAAGGTGACCGCGAATATGCGGTTATAGAGCAGCACGAAGAGCGCTATTACCACGAGAGACAGCACGAGGCATATTGCCACCTCAAGCCTTGAGAGCGTTATTATCGAGAACGAGCCGAAAAGCGTACTGCAAACGTCTCCCGCCACGTTTCCCGAGGTTGAAAACAGGCTCATAAGCAAATATCCGACCGCCAGAGCGCCCGCCGAGAGCATCGCTATCGCGGCGTCTCCCTTGATTTTCGTGTTCTGCCCTGTTTTGAGAAGCAAAATGGCGCATATCACGGTTATCGGGAGAACTATGAGCATATTGTCGGTTATGTTTATCACGGTCGCTATCGCGAGCGCGCCGAACGCGACATGCGAAAGTCCGTCACCGATAAACGAGAAGCGCTTAAGCACGAGCACCACGCCAAAGAGCGAGGAGCAGAGCGATATCAGAGTACCTGCGATAAGCGCAAACCAAGTAAACTCGTACGAGAAATACTCGGCAAGCATTTCAAAGGCTTTCATCATTTCTCACCTCCCGAAAGACACTCCGCGCGATAATCCTCTACCGAGCTAAAGAAGCGAGGCTCCTTGCCCATAAGCAAAACAGAGGTAGCATCGCGAAGCGCGTTCTCTATATCGTGAGTTATCATTATGACTGTCACGCCCGTATGTCCGTTCAGGTGTTCTATAAGCGAATAGAGCGACGCCGAAGCCGACGGATCAAGCCCCGAAACAGGCTCGTCGAGCAGAAGCACCTTCTTTGCGGCGCAAAGCGCACGCGCGAGCAGAACTCTCTGCTGCTGACCGCCCGAGAGATTGCGATAGCTCTCGTCGGCAAGCTCGTATATTCCCATCATCTTCATATTCTACTCTGCCTCAAGTCGCTCAAGCCTGCCGAAAAAGGCGCGCTTGCCGAGCCCCGACACGCATCCCGAAAGCACCACCTCGCGAACCGAGGCAGGAAAATCCTTCTGCGCCTCGCTTTGCTGAGGCAGGTATCCTATATCCTTGCGAGTCAAGCCGTCGCCAAGCGTTATACTACCCGAGCTAATGCTTTTAAGCGAAAGCAAGGTCTTTATAAGCGTGCTTTTGCCCGAGCCGTTGTCTCCGACTATGCACAAATAATCGCCCGCGTTTACCTCAAAGCTCAAGCCCTCGCAAACGAGTCGCCCATCGTATCCGAAAGCGACGTTATTATAAACTATCTGAGCCATTTATTTTTCACGTTCTCCTATTCCAAGCGCTGATTTTAGCGCATTCAGATTTTCTTCCATTACCGAGAGATAGCTGATCCCGTCTGCTATCTGCCCTTTATTCACGCTCTGAAGCGAGTTAAAAACTATTATCTCTCCCCCGCCCTGCGCCGAGGATTCAAGCACCGTCCTTGCGAGTGCTCCGTCAGAGCTTTCGGTTACCGCAACTGCCTCAATAGCGTGCTCGTCTGCCTCTTTGATAAGTCTGAGCACCGTCTCAAAATCCGCGTCCGCATCCGCACTGCAGCCCTCAAACGCGGCGGCGTATTCTATTCCGTAGTCCTCAAGCAGATAAACGAAGGGAAATCTGTCGCAGAAGAGTAAAAACCGCTCCTCTGCCGCTACGTTCTCTATCGCCTTTTCGTAGTTTTCGTCAAGCGCGTCGAGCTTTTCTATATATGCTTTCGCGTTCTCGGCGTAGCTCTCAGCACCGCTCTCGTCAAGCTTCGACAACGCCTCTGCGAGTGCCTTGCAAGCCGCCTTCGCGTTGTGAAGCGAGAGCCAGATATGCTCGTCGAGCGTGCCGTGGTCGTGCCCCTCGTGGTCGTGATGTTCGTGGTCGTGTCCCTCGTGCGAATGTCCCTCGGACGCCGAGGAAATGTCGTGAAGCTCAACGCCCTCACATTTTGAAAGCTCTACCCTCACTATATCTTTATTATCCGAGCGCTCAAGCGCCTCGTTAACCCACCTGTCCGACTCTCCGCCGAGGTAAACTATCATATCTGCCTTGGATATTGCGAGAATATCGGCGGCTGTCGGCTCGTAGCTGTGCGGATCCGTGCCGTTCTGTATGATAAGCGAAAGCTCTATTTTCTCGCTCTCTCCGACTATCTCGGAGAGCCAATCGTACTGAGGGAACATAGTGCAAAGCACCTTTATTTTTCCGTTATCCTCGCTCTTGCGGCCGCAAGAAGAAAAGCAAGAGAAAAGCGAGCAGAGGACAAGCAAAACCGCGCAAAAGCGCAACAAATCTCTACTCATCGCTTACCCCCAAGCTTGCACTCGGCGCAGTTGCCGAAGAGCAGAGTCTCTTCCTCGCTGACCGAAAAGCCCTTTACCTTGTTCACCTGCTCAAGCAGTGCGCTTGATGTGGCGCGGTCAAGGTGGAGTATTTTTCCGCATTGCAGGCACTTGAGGTGCAGATGCGTGCGGCAGTGATCGTCCGCGATGATGCGGTAAAGAAAGCGGCGGCTTCCCTCGCCCGAGAAGCGATGCACCTTTCTCTCCTCAACCAGCACCGTCATCAGCCTATAGACCGTACTGCGCCCGGGGGCGTTCTCGCCCTCGCTCTCGCGAAGTCGCGTGGCTATCTCGTCAACCGTGTATGAGCTGTCGCTGTTCTTCTCAAGAAAATCAAGCAGCAGCTTTTTCTGTTCGGTGTTATATCTTGCCATTTCAAATCTCCAATTTGAGAATTATTCTCAATTATTATACACAAAATCACACCTCTTGTCAAGTGATTTATCAAAAAAAGCGCCTTGACAGGAGGCGCAATATATGGTATCATTTATGTATGAAGAACGCTTTTTACAAAAGGAGCTGTATATGAATTTTTCTATGAATATCAAAAAGCTTAACGACAAGGCTACCCTGCCCGTGTATTCCTCCGAGTTTGCCGCAGGCGCTGATCTCTATTCCTGCCTTGAGGGTGAGGTCACCATCGCACCCGGTGAGACGAGGCTCATTCCCACGGGGCTTGCTATGGCTATTCCCGAGGGGCTCGTGGGTCTTATCTACGCCCGTAGCGGACTTGCATCTAAAAAAGGTCTTGCCCCTGCCAATAAGGTCGGCGTTATAGACAGCGATTACCGCGGCGAGATAATGGTGGCGCTCCATAACCACGGTTCTCTGCCCCAGACGGTCGGACACGCCGAGAGGATCGCGCAGATAGTATTTACGCCCTATCATTCCGCCGATTTCAACCTTGTTGACGATCTCGACTCCACCACCCGCGGCGCAGGCGGCTTCGGCTCGACGGGAAATAAGTAGGACGCGTTTTTTCAACCTTTCTTAGAAGAAAGCCTGCTGCAAGCAGCGACGAGTTTTGCGTTTTTGCAAGCAAAATGCAAAACGTCGTTCCGAGCCAAAGAACTTGAATGAAGGAAAGCTTGAGTGAAACTCTGCCACGTGCAAAGTTTTTGCTCAAGCTTTTTTTAAAAAGCTTGCGGTTTCCAAAGGCAGAGCCTTGGTCGCTCGTCGCAACGAGCGAAACTCCCAAACGGCGCTTTTCTTTTTGCAAAGCTTTTTCTTTTGCGCCTTGTGTGTCAAAAGAAAAAGCGTTATCAGCAGAGAATGATCTTTAATTAGGGAAAATGGA